>CAJPQU010000098.1 GCA_905372875.1 uncultured Schwartzia sp.
ATTCGCAAGCATGTGGAAGATACAGTCGCCGAACTGCTGTTGGCGAAAAAATTCCAGGCGGGAGATACCGTTTATATTCGAAAGACCGATGGCAAGTTAGACTTTGTAAAGAAGGGCGAGGGACGAAAAGAGGAAAAGTATGCGGCCGCAAAGAAATAAGCTGGCAATCCGGGGGATTGGCGCGGCGGCAGGAAATTTTTTCTTCAATTTTGCGGCGGCTGTTTTTTGGCTTTTTCGTTGGCTGGGGCGCGGTGTGTTAGGCGGGCTAAGGAGAATTTTCGTTGGAAGTAACGCAAAGAATAAGATGGAAGGCGCTTAGGATAAGAGGAAATAGAGCCGCTGAGAGGCACGATTATCGCGTTATTTTCGGTCGAGGTTAAGCGGAGAGAAAGGGGAAGGGTGATGGCGAAGCGAAAGACAGTATATGTCTGCCAGTCCTGCGGCTATGATTCGGCAAAGTGGCTGGGACGCTGCCCGGGCTGCGGGGGGTGGAACACACTCATAGAGGAGGCAGCAGCGCCAGCGCGGGAAACGAAAGGACTGCGGCTCGGCCTCTCCGCGGCTTTGCCGCCGCAGCCCATCGCTGAGGTGGAGACGGAGGATTTGCCACGCTTTTCCACGGGTTCGGAGGAACTGGATCGTGTGCTGGGAGGAGGGGTCATTCCCGGCTCCATGGTTCTCATTGTCGGGGATCCGGGAGTGGGAAAATCCAGCCTGACCCTTCGAGTGGCGGCCTCGGTGGCACAAAAAGAGAGGCCGGTTCTCTATGTTACCGGGGAAGAAAGCACGCGGCAGATACGGATGCGGGCCGATCGCCTCGGCGCTTTGGCAGAGCAGCTTTATGTCGTCAGCGAAACAAACCTTGATACCATTGTACAGCATATCGAGAAAATCAAGCCGGTGCTCGTCATTATTGATTCCATTCAGACCGTCTTTCGGCCTGATCTGGAGAGTGCACCAGGCAGCGTGAGCCAAGTACGGGAATCGAGTGTAGAGCTTTTGCGGGTGGCGAAAACCGATGGCATTGCCGCTTTTGTCATCGGCCATGTTACAAAAGACGGCAGCCTCGCCGGTCCACGGGTATTGGAGCATATCGTGGATACGGTACTGTTTTTTGAAGGAGAGAAGAATGCGGAGTACCGTGTGCTTCGCGCTGTCAAGAATCGTTTCGGCAGTACCAATGAGATGGGACTGTTCGAGATGCGGGACATGGGGCTCAAGGACGTGCCGGATGCGTCAAAACTCTTCCTCTCGGAGCGGGGGGCGGATACGGGAGCGGTGATCATCCCTACGGTGGAAGGGACGCGTCCGCTGCTCGTCGAATTGCAGGCGTTAGTGGCTAATACCCCCTATGTGCCGCCGCGGCGTACCTCGGACGCGGTGGATATTAAGCGTATACAGCTCCTCTTAGCGGTTTTGGAAAAGCGTGTTCATTTGCCGCTGGGGGCCTGCGATGTTTACGTCAAGGCGGCAGGGGGCATCCACATCGACGAACCGGCGGCGGACCTTGGTCTTTGTGTGGCGATGACATCCAGCTTTGCCGGGCGGCGGCCACGAGCGCAGAGCATTGTCTTTGGCGAAGTAGGGCTTTCGGGAGAAGTACGGGCCGTCAGCCAGGCGGAGCTGCGCATTAAAGAAGCGGCACGATTGGGATTCAAGACGGCAATTCTGCCGGAAAAAAACGCCCGGCAGCTAAAAAACAGCGTGACGAATATTCAGCTTCTTCCTGCTGCTACGGTGGGTGATGCCTTAAAATTAGCCATGCCGCGGTAGGAAAGCTGAGCAGCGGGTCGGGCGGGGGAAAGATTTTTCCTTCGGGCACGGTCGTAGGTACGACAGGGACAAAAGACTTGACGAACGGCGGAGGATACATTAGAATAAGGGCGGAGAGCAAAGGGGCAGGGCGCTTCTTTGCTCTGTTTATGTTGACCGAAGGAAAGCGACAGGTCTTTATGGAGGGTACGCTATGTGTGGCATTGTTGGTTATGTCGGAGACGGAAAGGCTGCCGAGTTTTTGCTGGCGGGGCTTTCCCGGCTGGAATACAGGGGGTATGATTCCTCCGGCATCGCTGTCCATGATGGGAAAAATATTTGCGTGGAGAAGAGTGTCGGGCGGTTGGCGGAGCTGAAGGCAAAGTTAGACGGCCGTATGCCGGCAGGCTCTTTAGGAATCGGGCACACCCGCTGGGCGACTCATGGGCGTCCGTCGGATGTGAACGCGCATCCTCACACGGACTGTACAGGAGATTTTGCCGTTGTGCATAACGGGATTATTGAAAATTTTCTGCCCCTTAAGGAAGCGCTTTTAGAAAAGGGTCATGTGTTTAAATCCGAAACGGATACGGAAGTATTGGCACATCTTTTGGAAGAGGTGTACGAGGGAGATTTTGAAGCGGCAGTGCGGGAAGTGCTGCACCGTGTCGAGGGTTCCTATGCACTGGTGTTTCTTTCTCGCCGTGACCCGGATCGTCTGATCTGCTCGAAACAGGACAATCCCTTAGTCATCGGTTTAGGGCAGGGGGAGAACTTTATTGCCTCCGATATTCCTGCCATCATTGATCGCACGCGGCGGACGTACATTTTGGCCGATGGGGAGATCGCCGTGGTGAAGAAAGATGCGGTTACGATGATGAATCGGACCGGAGAGCGGATTGACAAAAGGGTGTTCGAGGTCAATTGGAACGCGGAAGCGGCAGAGAAGGGCGGCTACGAACATTTCATGCTCAAGGAGATTCATGAGCAGCCAAAAGCGGTTCGCGCGACACTGTCCTCTCGGCTGGCGAAGGATGACAGCGCCGTGGTGTTGGATGAACTGAAATGGGATACATCATTCCTAAACAATATCCATCATATCTTTATCGTCGCCTGCGGTACGGCGTATCACGCCGGGCTGGTGGGGAAATATTATATCGAGAAGATGGCCCGCATTCCGGTGGAGTGCGATATTGCATCGGAATTTCGCTACCGGTCTCCCATTGTGGACGAACATACTTTGACCATCGTCATCAGCCAGTCCGGTGAGACCATCGATACACTGGCGGCACTGAAGGAGGCCAAGCGCCTTGGGGCGAAGACCTTAGCGGTGACGAATGTCGTGGGATCCTCCATCGCCCGGGAAGCGGATCAGGTTGTCTATACCTGGGCTGGACCGGAGATCGCCGTCGCGTCGACGAAAGCCTACACGACCCAGCTTATCGTCATGCTGCTGCTGGGCCTTTACATGGCGGGGATTAAAAAATCCTTGCCAGCGGCACGGATTGAGGCATTGATCCGCGCTGTACGCCGTATTCCTGAAGAGATCAGTGCGACGCTGGAAGATGTCGATCCCATTAAGACTTTTGCCCGGCAGTATGGATTCAATGAAGATGTGTTTTTTATCGGGCGTTCCTTAGACTATGATGTGGCGCTGGAAGGCTCTTTGAAGCTCAAGGAAATCAGCTATATCCACGCGGAAGCTTATGCTGCCGGAGAGTTAAAGCACGGTACGCTGGCGCTTATCGTAGATGGGGTACCGGTCATTGCCCTGGCGACGCAAAAGAGCGTCTATGAAAAGACGCTTTCCAATATCAAAGAGGTCAAGGCACGGGACGCAGTGGTTATCGGTATCGCGGCGGCAAATGATACCGAACTTGAAAAATACGCCGATCATGTCATCAAGGTGCCGGAAACGGATGAAATGCTCATCCCGCTCTTGGCGGTGGTGCCGTTACAGCTTTTGGCTTACTACGCGGCGCTGACCCGGGGCTGCGATGTAGATAAACCACGTAATTTAGCGAAATCTGTTACTGTAGAATAGTGATGCGGGGCACCGTAGATAATGTGTGGGTCAATAAGATAAATTTGTACGACGCCTGTCCTATCGTAGGGCAGGCGTATTTTCACGGATCGTTTCTTGACAAAGCCACGCGGTTGTACTAAAATAGCAAAAAATCAAGCGGGGATACCCCTCGGAAAATCCATGAGGAAAGAAGGAATTAGGATGGCATTTTATTATGAAGAACCGTCGCATACCTTTGGAGAATATCTCTTGGTGCCAGGGTATTCTTCCGATCAGTGCATCCCGGCTAACGTTCGGCTGACGACGCCCTTGGTAAAATTCCGGCAGGGAGAAGAGCCGTCGTTGTCCCTCAATATTCCCATGGTATCAGCCATCATGCAGGCTGTGTCCGACGATCACATGGCAGTCGCTCTGGCCCGGGAGGGCGGCATCTCGTTTATCTATGGCTCCCAGACAGTGGAAGATCAGGCCCAGATGGTGAAGCGGGTCAAGAGTTTCAAATCGGGTTTTGTGTCCAGTGATTCCAATATCCGTCTCACAACGACGCTGGGAGAAGTGATTGCCTTGAAAGAACAAACGGGACACTCGACCATGGCGGTCACCGAGGACGGAACGGCGACGGGAAAGCTCCTTGGCATCGTCACCAGCCGGGATTATCGCGTTACCCGCATGTCATTGGACACGCCGGTGTCGAATTTTATGACGCCCTTTGAAAAGCTCATTTACGCCGATGCGGATACTTCACTGACGCAGGCCAATGATATCATCTGGGAGCGCAAACTCAACATGCTGCCCTTAGTGGATGAACATCGGCGGCTCCGTTACATGGTCTTTCGCAAGGATTATACGGAAGATAAGGAATATGAACATCAGTTCATTGACGCGGATAAACGCTATCGGGTAGGGGCAGGCATCAATACCCGCGATTATGCGGATCGGGTTCCGGCGCTTTTAGACGCCGGGGTGGATGCCCTCTGCATTGATTCTTCGGAAGGTTACTCGGAATGGCAGAAGATCACCCTTGACTATATCCACAAGAAATTTGGTCCTGAGGTCAAGGTGGGTGCGGGAAACGTCGTGGATCGGGAGGGATTCCTGTTCTTGGCGAAAGCAGGGGCTGATTTCGTGAAGGTGGGGATCGGCGGCGGCTCCATTTGCATTACCCGAGAGACGAAGGGAATTGGCCGCGGGCAGGCCACGGCACTCATTGATGTCTGCGCGGCCCGGGATGACTACTATAAGGAAACGGGCATTTATGTCCCCGTTTGCTCGGACGGCGGCATTGTTCACGACTATCACATCACCCTGGCGCTGGCCATGGGAGCGGATTTCCTCATGCTGGGACGCTATTTCTCCCGTTTCGACGAAAGCCCCACGGATAAAGTCAAGATCAATGGCACGTTCTACAAGGAATATTGGGGAGAAGGCTCCAATCGTGCGCGCAACTGGCAGCGTTATGACTTAGGTGGCGACCGCAAACTCTCCTTTGAAGAGGGCGTCGATTCCTATGTCCCCTATGCCGGGCCGCTCCACGACAATATTGGCATCACCCTGAGCAAAGTGCGCTCCACCATGTGCAACTGCGGCGCTCTCACCATCAAGGAATTGCAGGAGAAAGCCAAACTCACACTGGTTTCTTCTGTCAGCATCGTGGAGGGCGGTTCCCACGACGTTATCCTCCGGGATAAATTCTCCGCACGGTAAGAATCATTTATATAAAAACAACCCTTTCTTCACTGGCTGGAATCTCCGGTGAGAAAGGGTTGTTTTTGTTATGGCCTGTGTTTGCTTGTTTGATGTGGTTTTTTAGAGGGCGGCACTGATAAAAGCGTCCAATTCCTCCTCCGTCATGCCGCCGAGGTGCTGGGCGATGATTTCGCCGCCGGGGGCGATCATCATGGAGATAGGGATGGCGTCGATATGATAGGCTTGAGAGATGGCCATTTCGTCGCCGTAGTAGAAGGGGAGCTGAAGATCCGCGCCGCGTCCCTGGGTAAAGCTCTTGGCATCGTCGGTAGAACCGTCGATGGAAACGGCGGCGAAATTGACGCGGTCGCCGTATTTCTGGTACATGGCGTCGATATGAGGCATTTCGCCGACGCAGGGAGGGCACCAAGAAGCCCAGAAGTTGAGGAAGAGAGGCTTGTCGGCTGATAGCGCCGCGATGGAGGTAGCGCTGTCGTCTCGAAGGTTCGTCAGGTCGGCATCAGGGGCTGCGGCAGCCTCGGCGACAGTAACCCCCGGTGAAGAGTCAAAGGGGATGGCCGCCGGGATGAAGGTGAGGGCGCTGGCCATGGCCATGGCGAAATAAAATTTTTTCATGATGTTTTCCTCCTATGTTGAGCGTTTTTTTATAGACAGAGCGCGGCGGGTACCGCGTCTTTTCTATCTGGTAGATGTTTGAGGTAGAAGATGGTCAATTTTCGCTTTTTTCGGTTTCTGTGCATTTTTTTGGTGAAAACGCTTTGGTGAATGGCTGACGAAAATAAATCGCTTTCGTCGGACAATACTTTAGGCAGTCGCCGCAGGAGATACATTCCCGATCTCCGGCGATGGCCGTGTCCATGCCGCAGACCTTAGCGCATCGCCCACAGTGGATACAGAGCTGCGGATCCACGGCGATCCCGAACAGCGCCTTTCGGTTAAAGCAGCCGTAGGCCGCGCCCAAGGGGCAGAACCAGCGGCAGAAGGGGCGGTACGTCACGACCATCAGCGCTAAAAAGACGACGAGAAGAGCGAATTTCCAGACGGTGATGGCTCCGGCGGCGGCCCGCAGCGTTTCGTTGGCCAAGAGAAGAGGTACAGCGCCTTCTAAGGTACCGGCGGGACAGATGAATTTGCAGAACGCGGGGATACCGATGCCGGTCACGCCCCAAAAGAGAAGAGGCAGGACGAGGACGAAGAGCAGGCTCCAGACGTATTTGAGTTGACTGAGGCGCTTTGTCAGGGATGATTTTCCCAGCTTCGCCCCTGGCAGACGATAGAGAAGTTCCTGCATGAAGCCGAAGGGGCAGAGCCAACCGCAGATAAAACGGCCGAAGGTCAGCGCCATGAGAAGGATCGCCCCGACGACGTAAGCGGGAAAGCGAGGCGATACCCCAGAGAGAAAGCTTTGCAAAGAGCCAATGGGGCACGCGCCCGCCGCGCCGGGGCAGGAGTAGCAATTTAACCCCGGCGTGCAGATGACCTTGGTGGGGCCGCGATAGATGCGCCCACTTAGGAAATTGGCCAGATGGGGATTGTGGAGCAGAGCGGCCAAGGCCTGTACGCCAAATCGTTTATCCAATGCCAATACACTCCAAACAGATGCGAACCGCCTTCGAGAGGACCTGCCGCCCTTCGCCGCGGTAAAGACCAATGGTGAGAAGCGTTATGCCCAATAGCCAGAGCGTTTTTTTCATAAGTCCCCTTTCTTTGGCCGTTTCATTGCATGGACAGTGAAACAGGGAAACTGAATGCC
>CAJPQU010000099.1 GCA_905372875.1 uncultured Schwartzia sp.
TCGTAATAGGAATTGACCGCTTCCCGGGTCTGGAAATAGATATCCGGGTTCTGGCTGGTGCCGCGAATGACCGGATGATCGGGATTCAAGGCCCGATGCCGGAAAGCCTCCACCGCTTCCCAATCCAAGAGTTTGCCTAAATCTTCATAGTCCACCACTTCGATCTTCTGGATCTCGTGGGAAGTACGAAAGCCGTCGAAAAAGTTGATAAAGGGCACCCGGCCTTTGATCGCCGCCAAATGCGCCACCGCCCCCAGATCCATCACCTGCTGAACGCTAGACTCCGCCAGTATGGCCACGCCGGTCTGCCGGGCTGCCATGACATCCTGATGATCCCCGAAAATATTCAGGCTGGAAGTCGCCAAAGCGCGAGCGCTCACATGGAACACGCCCGGCAAAAGTTCACCGGAAATTTTATACATATTGGGAAGCATCAGCATCATCCCCTGGGACGCCGTGTAAGTCGTCGTTAACGCCCCGCCCTGGAGCGATCCATGAACTGCCCCGGCCGCGCCGCCTTCCGACTGAAGTTCCACCAGCCGAACCGGCTGTCCGAACAGGTTCTTATGCCCGTGAGCCGCCATTTCATCCACATGTTCCGCCATGGGGGACGACGGCGTGATGGGATAGATCGCGGCGACATCCGTAAACGCGTAAGAAATGTATGCCGCTGCCGTATTGCCGTCCATGGTCTTCATCTTTTTGCTCATAATGTGACGGTTCCTCCTTAAAATATCTGTCCTGAAATACGGGACGGACGCCGGTGCCGAAGCGCCAAACGCCCATTATATTGATTATACACCGGCCCAAATAAATTGTAAATGAACGAAAAAAGCCTTACGGCATGTATCCTTGTATACATGCCGTAAGGCTTTTTCATAGCAGCAGTAACTCTCATCGCTTGCGGGCCATCCCCGGCGCGATGAGGCCGATATCCATGCCCCGGCCAATGCGGGCTAAATCTCTTTCCGTTTCCGCTCGCAGCACATAATAGCTGCCGCAGGTATCACACGACAAGACGATGGAATTTCCTCGAATATCCGCGGAAATGAGACCGCTGCCGCACGGGCAGATGATATCGCCCTGCGTCGCCATCTCATGCACGCGATTGAGGGCTTCTAAAAGAATGGGCTGTTTCTCAATGAAATTCTTTCCATCCTGGGGATGAAGCGCCTCAAATTCCGCCTGATTAAATGCCAAAAGTTCCGCAATCAAGCGGCGCCGCCCAATATAGCCCAACTCAAAGTGATCGTACTGGCAGAATATTTTTTCCAGCCGGATCTGCGGTAAGCTTTTGAGGGAATAAACGGCACGGCTCTCATTGCCGCAAAGGACGCAGCCTACGGTGAAAACGATCTGTCGTCCCCCAGCGTTACGTTCGCAAACGACCTGCGTTTGCCCGCAGCGGTCGCAGCGCAGCACAGTACGATTCGCCGTAAAGTAGGGAATATCATGCACGTGCACTTTGCCGCAGCGCTGACAATAAAACGCCGCCGAACACGCTTCCCGAATAAGCACCGCTGCCACCCCTTCCTGCTTCGTCGTCTGATTTTCCGCATGGAGATAATTTCGCTGTCATCCGGCAAAATCCTTCTTTCCCATCAGAGAAAGCAAAATTATTTTCTTCGTAAAAAGCGCCGCAGCCCAACATGGGCCCGGCGCTCAGCGGGTATCGTCAATATGGAAAACAAAGGCCCGGGGAACTTTTTCCTGCCAAAAAATCAGATCATAAAGCGAGAGCAGCGTTCACAAAATCACGGAACAGAGGATGCGGCGCATTGGGGCGCGATTTAAGCTCCGGGTGGAACTGGGAACCCACGAACCACGGATGCGCCTTCACCTCAACTACTTCTACCAGGCTGTCGTCGGGAAGCGTACCGGCGATGACCATCCCTGCCGCAGTAAACTGATCGCGGTACGCATTGTTAAATTCAAAGCGGTGACGATGACGCTCGTTGATATTCTCTTCCCCATAGGCAGCGTATGTATGGGTTCCTTCCCTCAGCTTGCAGGGATAAGACCCAAGGCGCATCGTACCGCCTTTTTTCACCACGTTCACCTGGGAATCCATCAGCGCGATGACCGGATGGGGTGTCTCGACATTAAACTCGGCGCTGTGCGCGTCAGGCAATGCACAGACATGACGGGCGAACTCTATGACGGCGCACTGCATTCCAAGACAAAGTCCCAGAAAGGGGATCTTATTCTCCCGAGCATATTGAATGGCACGAATCTTGCCTTCCACACCGCGATCACCGAAGCCGCCGGGCACTAAGATCCCCTTGCAGCCTGCGAATACTTCGGCCATGTCCATTTCCGGCGCTTCGATCTCCTCGGAATTGACCCACGCGATGCGGACTTCTGTATCATTGGCAATGCCCGCGTGATGCAGTGCCTCGGTGACAGACATATAAGCGTCAGGAAGAGCAACGTATTTTCCCACCACGGCGATCTTAACCTTCTTCACCGGATGATGAATCTTATACACCATCTTCTCCCACGCTTCCATATTGGCGGGAGAGACATCCATATTCAGCTTCTCCAGAACGATGCGGTCAAGGCCTTCCCGCTGCATCATCAGCGGCACCTCGTAAATGGTATCAGCGGTGCGGTTTTCGATGACCGCATTGACATCCACATCGCAAAAGAGGGCCAGCTTTTCCCGCATTTCCTCCGAGAGAGGCTTCGCCGTCCGACAGACGAGGATATCCGGCTGAATCCCGATCCCCCGCAATTCCTTAACGCTGTGCTGGGTGGGTTTTGTCTTGAGTTCCCCGGCAGCGGAGATGTACGGCACCAGGGTCACATGGATGTACAGGACATCGTTTTTTCCCACTTCCTTCTTTACCTGACGGATCGCTTCAATGAAAGGCAGACTCTCAATATCCCCCACCGTCCCGCCGATCTCGGTAATAACCACTTCCGCGTTATCCGCCTTCGCCACATCGTAGACCCGCTGTTTGATCTCATTGGTAATATGGGGAATGACCTGTACCGTGCTGCCCAAATAATCTCCCTGACGCTCCTTGTTAAGTACTGACCAGTACACTTTCCCGGCCGTAATATTGGACATCTTCGTCAGGTTAATGTCAATGAAGCGCTCATAATGGCCCAAATCCAAATCCGTCTCCGCGCCGTCGTCGGTGACGAAAACTTCTCCGTGCTGATAGGGACTCATCGTCCCCGGATCAATATTGATGTAAGGGTCAAACTTCTGGATGGTGACCCGAATCCCCCGGCTCTTCAAAAGCCGTCCCAAAGACGCCGCCGTAATGCCCTTCCCCAAAGACGACACCACACCGCCCGTAACGAAAATGTACTTTGCCATACTGACCCTCCTGCTCGGACTTTCGAAAATACCGCGCCCACGCGCCGCACTCGTTTATGCTCCTTCCGGACGCGCCGGAATCAACCCTCCTGGATACTTTCCAAAAGCTTTTCTCGGCGCCGGGTGGATTTCGCGGCCCCTCCAGAAGAAGCGGCCGCTGCCGGGCCATGGGAACGTTTAGTCTCCGAAGGGCTCCACTCCGTCAGTCCCCAGAGGCCCTTCCCCACGTACTGAAATCGGCTGTCCATGTTGATCAGGGTATAGACTTCGGAAATGGCGCGGGACAGCGATTGCACCGGTTTGGCCTTCTTTTCGATAACTTCCAATACCAAATCCTTATAATAGCACGGTTCGCCCTTCGCGGACAAAATGTGATAAGCCACATCTGTCTCGGCGCTCTGTAAATAATTCATCTCTCTTCCCTCTCTTTTATTAAACTGCGGCGCAGAAAATATCGTCGGCGCTTCCTGATGAGGCCACCCGCTCTACATCTTCTGCGGCGCGGATATCCCCAAAATATTCAGCGCATGGCGGATGACCTGCTGCGCTTTCCCCGCCAAGGCCAGCCGCGCTCTCGCCAGCGGCTTTTCCACCCCCATGATGCGGCACTTACTGTAAAAGCTGTGGAAGGCCGCCGCTGTATCGTACGAGAAGCGGGCGATACGCTGGGGCGCGTAATCGGCCGCCGCCCGTTCTATCTCATCGGGGTATTCAATGATTTTTTTGATGAGCGCGATCTCCGTTTCATCTGTCAACTGCATGAGATCCGGTTCCTCGTCCACGGTCAGCCCCGCCTCTTTTGCCTGCCGGAAAATACTGGCGATGCGGGCATGAGCGTACTGAATATAGTAGACGGGGTTTTCATTGGACTGACTCTTAGCCAGATCCAGATCAAAATCCAGCTGGCTGTCCAGCGAGCGCATAACGAAAAAATAACGAGCCGCGTCAGTGCCCACTTCTTCTATGAGCTCCGCTAAAGTCACGCTCTCTCCGGTTCGTTTGGACATCTTCACCAGTTCGCCGCCCCGATACAGACTGACCATTTGAAGAAGCAGCACCGTGAGCCGTGACGGATCATATCCCAAAGCCGCCATGGCCGCCTTCACCCGACAAACGTAGCCATGATGGTCGGCCCCCCAGAGATTGATGAGGGTGCCAAAACCCCGTTCGAATTTATCCCGATGGTAGGCAATATCCGCCGCCAAATAGGTAGGTTCTCCGTTCTCCCGAACGACGACCCGATCCTTATCGTCTCCGTAGTCCGTAGAGCGAAACCACAGCGCCCCGCCCTTTTCATAGACCGCCCCCTTGGTGCGAAGCTCCGCAATGGCTGTCTGCACCTTTTCCGGGTGTAGATTTCGCTCGCTGAACCAGACGTCAAAGCGCACATTAAAGGCTGCTAAATCTTCCTGCAACGCTGCTAACTTTTCCCTCAGCGCCACTTCCCGAAAAGCCTGCAGCCGCTCTGCCTCCGGCATGGCTAAATAGCGATCCCCTTCTTTCGCCGCGATGCGCTCCGCCGTAGCGATAATATCGGCCCCGTGATATCCGTTCTCGGGAAAGACAGCTGCACGGTCAAAAAGCTCCAGATAGCGGGCGTTCACCGAAGCCGCTAAGATATCGATTTGATTCCCCGCGTCATTGATGTAATACTCGCTTCGCACGGGATACCCCGCCACCCGAAAAAGGTTCACCAGGGCGCTTCCCACCGCCGCCCCGCGGCCATGTCCCACATGGAGCGGTCCTGTAGGATTGGCGCTGACATATTCCACCATCACCGGTTCCCGTTCTTTGGCCAAGAGCGTCCCGTAGGCTTCCCCCTGATCGATGGCCTGGCTCAGTGCATCGTAAAGGACATCCGCCCGCAGAAAGAAATTGATGAAGCCCGGTCCGGCGATCTCCGCCCGGTCCAGCTCGGCGAGGTGCAAACGGCTGACGATCGTCTCCGCAATGCGGCGCGGATTTTGGCGAAAGATGCGGGCCGACTGCATGGCAAAATTGGTGGCGAAGTCCCCCATCTCTTTTTGTGGCGGCACCTCAAGGGCCACCGCTGGCATCTCTCCCCGGGAAAGCACCCCTTCCGCCATGGCCTCTTCCGCCGCGGCCCGGACAGCTCTTGCCAAATGATCCTTGATATCCAAAGACATTCCCCTCCATCCCAGCGCTTCCATCCCCAATCGTCCGCCCCCTCGCGGCGAACGTTCCGCGCTAATTCAAGCGGCTGATTTCGCCCTCCGCCGCGCTTATTTCAATGTGTAACTCGTTCTGCGTCTCCGCCTGGCCATTGACCGACAGGGCGTAACTCACATCCACCTGTCCTGAAACCGTACCGTAGACGACGTTCACCGCTTCGGTACGCACCGCTAATTCTAAATTTCCGTACGGTGTCTGATACTGGCTGACGCTGGCTGCCCGCGCATCGAATCGCTGCTCCTGAGTGACCGCCCCCGAACGCAGAAGAACCACCGAGTCCGGCGCGATCTTCAGCACCGTGGAAATGTGTCCGGCGCCGTCCACCACATGATCATCATAAAGGACGTAATGCCTACCGTTCCGACAATAGTGGCGGCCTTCCGCCACCATCTCAATCCGGCTCTTTTCCCCTTCCGTATCGGTCTGCTCGCCCCGCACTTTGACGATTACCTTTTCCATCCATTCACCTCGTCCTGTAAAACACTCAGAATTTATTATACGACACCCGGCCCGTTCCGTCTATGGGGATTTTTTGCGAAAAGGTACGAAAACGAAAAAGAGGCCTGCGTCCACAGGCCCCGCAAAAAATGGCTCCACTCTTCGGAATTCATCCCAGACGCTTCAAGGTCACGGTAAAGGTAGTCCCCTCGCCCGGCTGGCTCGTTACTTTGATTCCGCCGTCGTGAAGGTGCACGATCTCCCGGGCGATGGCCAGGCCTAAGCCGTTGCCCCCCATCTCCCGGGAACGTACCTTGTCCACGCGATAAAACCGATCAAAGATCCGCTGCTGATCCTCCGGCGCAATGCCAATACCGGTATCCGTCACTGCAAACAGGATTTTCCCCGCTGCTGGTTCCGCCAGGCGCACCGTGACGGAACCGCCTTCCGGCGTATATTTCACTGCGTTGTCCACCAGAATGAGCATGAGCTGTTTGATTTTCTGCTCATCCACTTTCGCTGTCAGCGCGGCGGCACCTTCCCGCCGCAGCGTCAGCCGCTTCTTTTCCGCCAAAGGCTGCATGAGGCGTATCGTCTGATCCACCGCCGCCGCCAGATCCACCTTCGTGAGCTTAAGCTTTAAGGCCTCATTGTCGCTTCGGGCCACCACCAAAAGATCGCTGACCAGTTTCGTCATCTTGGTCACTTCATCATGCACATCGCCGATGACCTGTTTCAGGAAAGGTGAGGTGATGGAAGGATCACTCTCTAAAATTTCCGCCGAGGCCAACACCACCGAGAGAGGCGTCCGCAGCTCATGAGAAGCATCCGCGGCGAACTGACGCTGTTTTTCGTAAGCTTCCCGCAGGGGAACAATCGCCTTCCCGGCCATGATATAGCCGATGCCGGTGGTGATGAGAAGAGCCACTACCGCCAAGATAGTCAGCGTATAGGTCGCCTTTTGAAGGCCCCGATAGACCGCTGATATTTCTTTGCCCACGTACACGGTGCCCACCAGAACGCTATCTACGACAATGGGATGCGAGGCCATCATGACCCGCACGTCGGTATTCTTGAAGCTTTGACTGAATACTGCCACGTCGCCCAATTCATCCTCCCGCCCCTTCCAATCCGCGATGACGCTCAAAACGAAGGGCTCAATGGAAAAGGAAGCGCGGGAAAAATTCATCATGCGTCCCTCGGTGTCGAACACATAGAAAA
>CAJPQU010000100.1 GCA_905372875.1 uncultured Schwartzia sp.
GCGTCGTGAACAGCGTCATCACCGGCGGCTGGATCAGAGGCACCAGCGACATGTAGCTGTACGCCGCCACCGCAATCGCACCCAAGAGGTGCGGCGCTAATTTCATCGTCAAGTAAATGGATGTAGGGCCATCAGCACCGCCAATAATACCAATAGAGGCCGCTTCCTTGATATCAAAGCCCAGCACCATAGCACCCGCCAGCGCGATGAATACGCCGAACTGCGCCGCCGCGCCCAGGAGCATCGTATCCGGATCCGCGATCAGAGGGCCGAAGTCCGTCATCGCGCCGACACCCATGAAAATAATCGGGGGGAAGATTTCGTACTTGATCCCGAATCCGATGGCCATCATGACATTCATTTCGTCGTTGAAGCCCGTCTTCGGGAAGTTCGCCAGGATGCAACCGAAAGCGATCGGCGCCAGCAAAAGCGGTTCAAACTCTTTAACAAATGCCATGTAGAGCAGCAGTACGCCTACCAGCATCATGATGACATTGCCGATAGTCAGGGCCTGAAAGCCGCTGTCGTTCCACACCGAAGCGATGGAGACGATAAATGCATTCCAAACTTCCATTCTAATCTAACTCCTCCTTCTCAGCAGACCGTATTCTGAACGCCGGCCACGCGGCCTGTGTTCTTCCAGACAGCGCTTTCGATGGGACGGACCGTCACGATGCGCACATCGCCTTCATAAGCGGCGACGGCAGCGGCGATGACCGCGATGTCCACGTTGTTATCGACAGCAGAGGCTGGCACGGCTGCTGGTGCGGCGGTCTGGTTTAACGCCGCAGCGGCCGGTTCTTCCTCTTTGGCCTTTGTTGGGTCCACTAAATGGATTAAACGAATCATGAAACTCAAGCCGATCAATACCGCAAACACGATGGTCATGTTAATCAGCATGATAATCAATGGATTCGTTGTTACCGGATGTCCCATTCAACAATCACCTCATTCTCTTTCCTCATGCCTTATTTCTCCTTCGTCGGGTCAACGAGATGGATCAAACGAATCATAAAGCTCAGGCCGATCAGAACCGCGAACACGATGGTCATGTTGATCAGCATGATGATCAAGGGATTCGTTGTCACCGGATGTCCCATTCAACTCCCTCCCCTCTCATCCGCATCCGGATATCCTAATGCGGGAATCATCAGGATTTAACGGTCTGCCCTTCTCTTCCAAGCTGCCGCTTCCCGATGCCACCGTCTCCCGTCGCCATTCTTAAAACATTTTAACCAAGCGTTCTTCGTCTGACGGCGGATAACAGTGTTATCTATCTGTGTAGCACCGCGGCATCCAAAATGGCATAATCCCGCCGCGCTCTGTTCTCAATTTATACCATTTTGCCATTTATGTCAATCCTTTTATTTTTCAGAATTCATTGCTTTATTCTACAATACAAGGTCCTAATTGGGATACTATTCCGCAGCATTTATCATTCCCATTTTGGAATATATCAACGCATAAAAAAGACCTCGCTGTTTCCCACGAGGCCTGATAAATCAACCGAGTTCTTTTTTGATCACATCGGCAATACGGTGGCAGAGAAGATCGAGTTGCTCCTGATCTGTCCCTTCCGCCATGACGCGGATGAGCGGCTCCGTTCCTGAAGGCCGAACAAGAATACGTCCGTTCTTTCCCATCTCTTCCGTACCTATCCGAATGGCCTCTTGGATCGCAGCATTCTCCTCCCACCCTTCTTTAGAAGAGACAATGACGTTTACCAGAAGCTGCGGATAACTGACCATGAGAGCATTCAGAGCCGACGCCGGCTGATCGTTTCGCATGAGTGCCTGCAAGACTTGCAGTGCCGTAATGGAACCGTCACCGGTCGTCGTGAAATCAGTAAAGATAATGTGTCCTGACTGTTCGCCGCCCAGCACATACCCATGGGCCAGCATGTTTTCCAAGACGTAGCGGTCCCCCACCTTCGTGACCTCCACCTTGATCCCCGCACGCTCCAAAGCCTGGTGAAAGCCGATATTCGCCATTACCGTAGTGACGATGGTATCTTTGGCCAGGCGGCCCCGCTTCTTCATATCAAGACCGCAAAGAACGAGGATGTGATCCCCGTCCATAAGATCTCCCTTCTCATCGATGCAGAGGCAGCGATCCGCATCCCCATCGTGCGCAATACCGATATCCGCCTGATAGCGCAGGACCGTCTGCCGCAAAGATTCCAAATGGGTGGATCCACAGCCGTCGTTGATATTCGTTCCGTAGGGAGCCGCGTGAATCACGGTAAGGTCAGCGCCTAATTCCCGTAAAATCGTCGGCATGATCTCATAAGAAGCACCGTTCGCGCAATCTAAAACTACCCGCAACCCGTCCAGGCGCGTATCGATGGTAGATTTTACGAAGTCAATATAGCGTCGCTGCAAATCCCGGCGAAATTCCACCGTTCCGATGCCGCCCCGATGTGCCCGATACAGATCGTCGTCCAAGTCAACGCGACGGACCAAGGCTTCAATCTCATCTTCCACACCGTCCGGCAGCTTGTATCCATCTTTGCCAAAAAATTTGATGCCGTTGTCATAGAAAGGATTATGCGAGGCGGAGACCACGATGCCTGCCTGAAATTCCAATTGCTTTGTCAAATAGGCAATCCCCGGCGTGGGCATGATACCTGCCAGGACGGCCTGTCCCCCTGCCGAGCATATCCCCGCGGCCAATGCGGCCTCAAACATCGGTCCCGAGAGGCGCGTGTCCCGACCGATCAAGAGAGACGGCTCCTCTCCTTCTTCACGATGTTCTTCCCCAAAATAGAGTGCTGCCGCCCGCCCGAGCTGATAGGCCAACTCCGGCGTCAGTTCGAGATTTGCTTCGCCCCGGACGCCGTCGGTGCCAAAAAGTCGCGCCATGTTTGTTCCTCCCCTGCCGCTCCGATGAAAATTATTCTTTTACAGTATGACCGATTTTCGCTAAAAAGGCAAGCGCTGCACGCAGCCCGTCTACGGCGGCGCTCATAATACCCCCCGCGTATCCGGCCCCTTCCCCCATGGGAAAAAGTCCCGGTGTGCTTACGGAAACCAGCGTCACCGGATCGCGCAGGATGCGATACGGGGACGAAGATCTCATTTCTACGCCGGTCATGGGCGCTCCAGAATCGGCAAAGCCGGGGATACGGCGATCAAAATCCGGCAGGGCATCGGCTATGGTACGAGCAACAAAGTCTGGGAGTGCTTTCTTCAGGTCGGCCGAAACCACCCCCGGTTCATACGTAGGCGTGACCAGGAAATCACGGCTGCCGACCTTCCCGGAAAGGAAATCCCCCACTGTCTGCACCGGAGCCCGATAGTCTGCCCCCGCGAGATGAAAGGCCAAAGATTCATATTGCCGTTGAAAGGCGATGCCCCCCGCCACCGTACTGCCAAAATCCTCCGGCGTCACGGTCACTAAGAGGGCCGCATTGGCCACCCCCGACCGGCGAGCATAAAGGCTCATCCCGTTCGTCGTGATATGATCTCTTTCTGAAGCCGCCGCCACCACCTGCCCGCCGGGACACATACAGAAAGAATAAGCCCCCCGTCCGGTCACTTCGTCCCGAAACGTCAAAGCGTAATCCGCCGACGGCAGAAGCGGATTCCCGGCATCCGCACCATACTGCACCCTATCGATCAATGCCTGGGGATGCTCAATGCGCAGGCCCACGGCGAAGGCTTTGGGCATCATCGCCACCGCACGCGCCAAGAGCTTTTGACAGGTATCCCGAGCGGAATGACCGATTCCTAAAAGAACCGCTTCGGCAGCGATGCGTTCGCTGTCGTTGACCACCACGGCACGCACGCCGTCCATTCCCGTTTCCACATCCGTCATTTGCGCCCCGAAGCGGACTTTCCCCCCCGCGCGAAGGATTTCCTGCCGAATATGACGGACAATCCCGTGCAGCCGATCCGTCCCGAGATGAGGTTTATGAAGATAGCGAATCTCCTCCGGTGCACCGGCGGCAATAAAAGTGTCTAAAACATCCGCCGTATGGGGATCGCTGCTGCGGCTGGTGAGTTTCCCATCGGAAAATGTCCCCGCGCCCCCTTCGCCAAATTGAACGTTAGCCGCAGGATTTAACGCACCCCCCTGCCAAAACCGCTCTACCGCCGCGCGGCGCGTCTCTATATCCGCCCCGCGCTCCAATACCAGCGGGGAAAGTCCCGCTCGGGCCAACACGAGAGCTGCCATCATCCCGGCGGGGCCAAACCCCACCACGACGGGGCGTCTGTCTCGTCCTTCCCAGCGCGGCATCCGTTCCCAAAGAGAAGGACGCGGCGGTGGTGCGGCCATGACATCGCGATCACGATAGAATCGCGCCAAAAGCTTTTTCTCGCTGCCCGCGATCTTCACGTCCAACGTATAGGAAAATTGTATCGGCGTACCCCGGTAACGGCGGGCGTCTATCGCTTTACGGACCAACCGTACCTCTTGCACCGCTCCGGCGGGAAGGCGCAAGCGTCGGGCCGCCAATTCTTCCAGCGGCCCCAATTCCTCTATCGGCGCTGCCAAATGACGTATACGTATCACGAAACCGTCTCCTTTTTCACGGCGCAAAAAGGCAGGGGCCAAAAAATCTTAAGCCCCTGCGCTCACGTTTCCCTCTCTATTTACGGGCAACCGATACAGCCACTGTCACCGTCCGATTTGTCACGGTTACGCCATCCGGTAAAGCAAGGTTGACGACTCGTCGCGCAGATGCAGAAAGGCCAGCGATAGAAATAGGCTCCGTTTCCAGAGTAGTGATTTTTTCCAGCGTCGCCGCATCACCGGCAATTTCAAGGCGAGCCGGCTCCGTCCGGCTTTCCGTGACAGCGTAACCAGCAGCGGGCGTTCCTTCAAAGACCGGCTTAATATCCACAACTTTTTTGGAGAGACCGCGGGCCAACTGAACGTGAACAGAAACATCTTCCGGCGTCAGCGTCACGTCTGATACTGACCGGCCATCCTCATCCATTGCCGACAGGGTCACCCGAACATCAAAATCCGTCGTACGATCGCCGCTGAGAGGTACATAGCCGATGACCTGTGTCACCGAATTCACAACTGTCTCCGGGCCATCGATGAAAACAGAATCCGTCTCGGGCGTCATACGGGACACGGTAAATCCCGGCCCCACAGTCCCGGAGGGGATGATACGGAGAGACCGCCTCTTCTGTATCAGGGGATCGATAAGAACATCCACATATTCCGGCTTGAGGCTCACTACTTCCAATCCTTGCGGCAGAAGCGTCTGAACCGACAAATGATGCGTTCCCGGTTCTTTATCGCTCAGGTCAAGAATGGCTTTGATCTCATCCCGACGAGCAGCAGCAAAAACAGAGCGCGGCCCACGTAATTTTACCTTGATATCAGAAACGCTCGGCGTCACCCTGGCACGATCCGGCGCTCCAATAAACGTCACCGGAACAGAAACGGACGAATCCATCACCGGATTCTGATCGCTCATCACGAAGAACCAAAGAACCGTCGCTCCCACGAGAGCGAATAATTTAACCACGAATTTGTGGCGAAAGATCCCCAAGAGCCCGTCCATCATTTCTGCCTCCAATTCGCGATCGTTTCCCGAATGCTGACAGATTCAGGTGAAAAAATCGGCTCCAGGTAAGCTTTAAGCTGATCAGCAGTCAGCCGGCGGGTGATGCGCCCCTCTTCCGCCACCGATACGACGCCCGTCTCCTCGCTGACCACGATGATCAACGCATCACATTGCTCCGATAGGCCGATGGCCGCCCGGTGGCGTGTGCCTAATTCCGAGGAAAGCCGCCGGTTTTCCGTGAGCGGCAGCAGACAGCCTGCCGCGACGAGGCGCTTGCCGCGTATGACAGCAGCTCCGTCATGCAGGGGCGTATTGGGAATAAAAACGTTCATGAGAAAATCAGCCGTCACCAGCCCGTCGATTTGAATGCCGGAGGCGCAGATATCATTGAGCCCCATGTTACGCTCCACCACGATGAGCGCGCCGATCTTCTTCTCCGCCATCAGAAAAACGGCCCGAGTCAGCTCATTCACTAAGGAACGCGCCTCTTCGTCGTTTAAAAATACGGAACGGCCAAAAAATTTCCCCTGCCCCACATGTTCCAGCGTCCGCCGCAGCTCCGGCTGAAAGACAATGGGCAGCGCCAGAAAAAGAAGGGTTACGGTCTTTTGCAGCAGCCAGAAGATCGCATGAAGTTCCATCCAGTTGCTCACGAGGGTCAGTCCCATGAGGATAATGAGCCCCTTGACCAACGTGATGGCCCTGGTATCTTCCAACATTTCGTAGGTCTTATAAAGAATGATGGCCACTAACAGGATGTCCAGCGCGTCCCGCAGCCCAATGGTAGAGAAAAGCCCCTGAAGATGCTCCGGAAGCGCCAGGGAAGATACCGTCAGCTCATTTATATCCATCCTCATCCCCCCTGTTTTGTAAAATAAACGTCTCCGCGGAGCTCATCTCACCGAATCGCCTTTGACGTTCAGCGGTTCTGCCTAAACGTCGTGTGTAGAATGCTTTTATTATGCGGTCTATTGCTGACAAAAAAATGAAAATCGCCCCGGCCAGACCAATCGGTCAATCGACGACTTCTTTCAGGGATTTTCGCGCCAGCGGCAGCTTAGCCAAAAGATCCCCCGCTAAAAGGCCTTCGGCTTTTTCTTCCGCAGCCAAATCCCCCGCTGCACCGTGGAGATAAACGCCCAAGAGCGCCGCTTCTTCCGGAGAAGCGGTCTGCCGGAGAAGCCCGGCGATGGTACCCGCCAAAACGTCCCCCGTTCCGGCAGTAGCCATGCCGGCATTCCCCGTAGAGGTCAAAAAGACACGGCCATCCGGCAGGGCCACAATGGTGCACTCACTCTTCACGGCCAAAATGGCCTGCCAATCGGCAGCCGCCTTCCGGCAAAGCGGGATGAGCTCTTCCCGTAAAGCGGGGATCGTGATGCCCAAAAGGGCCGCCATTTCCCCCAGATGCGGTGTCAGAATGACGGGCGCAGAAAGCGCCGCCAGTTCCTCCGTATGCCCCACGAAAGCAAACAGCGCATCTGCGTCAAGAACGCAGGGCTTCCGAGCGTCTTTGACAAACCGGCGCAGGAGTTCTCCCGTCTCACTGGCCCGCCCCAATCCCGGTCCCAGCAGTATCCCGTCATAATCTGACGCCAACTGCTTCAAAG
>CAJPQU010000101.1 GCA_905372875.1 uncultured Schwartzia sp.
CACCGGCGCCCCCGCCGTCGTCATCCAGCCCCGCCGCCGCCAGGCAGAAAGCCAGTGCTTCACGAAAGCGTTTTGCAAATACTGGCTGTCCGTGTAAAAATCCAGCGTCGCGCCTTCCGGTAAAGACCGCAACGCCTCAATCCCTGCCCGAAGCTCCATGCGGTTGTTTGTCGTTCGCGGTTCTCCGCCCACAATCTCCCGCGTCGTACCGTCCTGATAGAGAATAACCGCCGCAAATCCCCCGGGCCCGTCCGGGTTTCTGAGGCACGAACCGTCCGTATAGACTGCATATTCCGCCCCGACTGTTTCCCCGGTGCCGCAGCCAGCCGCTCCTCCATCACGGTCCACCAACTCGGACGTACCATTACCTAACAGCGGTTCCTCATCCGGTGCGTCAAAACCCTCCAGCGTCATCTCCGCCGCCTCTTTACCCCAGAGCCACGCCTGTGCTTCCTCCAATGTCATGAAGCCCTTGTAGACAGCGCCGGGAAATCCGTCGATCTGGGCACGGCATTCTGCCCAACTCGTAAACAGCCCCGTGTTCCGCCCCCGCTTCACCCCATAGACTTTCTTCGCCATCCCCAGCCTCCCGTTTCTCAGCCTTCTTTCTGCTTTCTAAATCATACCATAGCGACTCAAAAAATCAACTGCGCGCCTCCCCCCGCTGGGATTTCACGGCCACACTTTCCTACCCAAAAAGACCGCCGGGTTTCGTTTGCCCGGCGGTCTTTGTCGCGTCCCGCGCGGATATCACATCTTATCTGGCCATCAACTTAGCTATTTTGTCGGCAAATTCCACCGGGTTCTCCGGCAGAATGCCTTCAATAAGAAGCGCCTGCGTATAGAGCAGATCACAATAATCCTTAAATTCCTGCCCGTCTTTTCCTCCCTCGTGAAGCTTTGTCAGCCGCTGAAAGAGGGGGTGATGGGGATTGATCTCCAAGATACGCTTCGCCTTGAACATCGGATTGTCCATATCGGCAAAGGTCTGCTCCATGGAAAGACTTGGCCCCTGCTCGTCAGCCACAAGGCAGACAGCGCTGGATTTGAGGCGGCTGGATACCTTCACTTCCGCCACTTTGTCCCCCAAAACCTCCTTGATGTCTTTCAGAAGATCGCTGCTCTCTTTCGCGACCTTCTCCGTTTCCTTCTTCTCTTCTTGGGACTCGGCATCTTCCAAATCTAAATCTCCGCGGCTGATGGACTGGAAGCTCTTGCCTTCATACTCGTGGAGGGCCTCTATGGTAAATTCATCCACTGGATCGGTGAGGTACAGCACTTCAAGCCCCTTCTCCCGCAGGAGTTCCATCTGCGGCAGGGCGTCGATGATCCCCTGATCCTTCCCCGTGGCATAGTAAATCTTCTTTTGGCTCTCTGGCATCCGCGCCACATATTCTTTGAGTGAAGCGAGCTTCTTCTCCTTCGAGGTGGTGAACAAAATGAGATCCTTCAATTTGTCCTTAGCATCGCCGCCGCTATATACCGTGCCGTAAATCCCGATCTTTAAGGATTTCCCGAAGGTCTCCCAAAATTTTTCGTAATGCGCCCGGTCATCTTTCAGCGCCTTCGCCAAGGTCTTTAAGATGTTCTTTTCCAGATTGCGCCCGATCAGCTTGAGTTCCCGGCTCTGCTGCAAAAGTTCCCGGGAAATGTTCAGCGACAGATCCGGCGAATCTACCAAACCTTTCACGAAGCGCAGATAGTCCGGCAGAAGATCCTTGCACTTATCCATGATGAAGACGTGCCGGGAATAAAGCTGAAGCCCCGGCTCATAGTCCGCATGGTAGAGGTTAAAGGGCGCCGTTCCCGGGATGTAGAGAAGTGCCGTATATTCCACTGTCCCCTCGGCTTTCGTGTGGAACACATCCATAGGATCGTCCCATTCCCGGAACTGGGTCTTATAAAACTCGTTGTATTCCTCGGGGGTGATATCTTTTTTATCCCGCACCCAAAGGGGTTTCATGGAATTGAGAGTCTTTAATTCCACCTTCTTTTCCGGCTTGGCGTTCTCGAGAATCTTCCCGTCCTTATCCTTGGGCCACTCCTCCCGCTCCACATTCATGCGAATGGGATAGCGAACGTAATCGGAATACTTCTTCACCAAGCGTTCCAGCCGATAAGGATCGGTAAAGTCCTCTTCCGCCTTATTGCCGTAGAACGCCTTGGAAAGGTACAGGGTGATGGTCGTCCCCCGCTTGTCCTTTTTCGTTGACTCGATACTGAAGGTACCGCTGCCATCCGATTCCCAGCGCACAGCTTCTTTTTCTCCCGCCCGACGGGTCACCATGACCACTTTTTCGGCCACCATAAAGGCGGAATAAAAGCCCACCCCGAACTGACCGATCATGTCCTTGTCGCTAACGGACGCCTCCGACTCCTTCGCCTCTTTGAGCTTTTCCAAAAATGCCCGGGTGCCGGACTTGGCAATGGTACCGATGTTCTCAATGACCTCCGCCTTCGTCATACCAATACCGTTATCGGAAATGGTTAACGTATGCGACTTCGCATCGGGAACGAGGAATATCTCGTAATCCTCCTCCCCCTCCAAGATCGCGCGGTTTGTAAGCCCCTCGAAATGAAGTTTGTCGATAGCGTCAGAAGCGTTAGATATCAGCTCCCGCAGGAATATCTCGTGATTCGTATAGATGCTGTGAACCATCAGATCCAGCAGCTGTTTTGTCTCCGCCTGAAATTCATGGGTCTCTTTTGCCATTTTATCCCTCTTCTTTCCTGTATGAGTTTTAGCACTCGTCATCCATGAGTGCTAAAACTCATAATACATCAAAAAGTCAAATTTGGCAAGAGAGCCTGACGTGTATGGTAAAGAATGGCCCTTTACTGTCGAATTGTCAAATGTGGAAACGGCCCACGCCCTTTTGCAGATCTTGTGCCAACTGGGCCAAGGTTTGACTGGCCGAAGCGATCTCCTCCATGGAAGCCGCCTGCTCTTCCGACACCGCCGCCACATTCTCCGCTTCGCTGTGAACCGAACCAGATACTTTCTTGATGGCCTCCACGGATCCTACCATGCGCTCGCTGCCCGACTTTATCCCGTCGGTGCTCTGATGGATGGCATCGATCTTGGCGGCTAATTCTTTCACTACGTCCG
Organism: uncultured Schwartzia sp.; assembly: GCA_905372875.1. Taxonomy (GTDB): domain Bacteria; phylum Bacillota; class Negativicutes; order Selenomonadales; family Selenomonadaceae; genus CAJPQU01. The sequence continues at coordinate 3,110 of CAJPQU010000101.1, forward strand.
CAATGCGGTCGAATTTTTCACTGGCCTGATTGACTTGTGTTACCCCTTCCGCCACGCGATCCTTCTGCTCCTGCATGACCTTGAAGGTGTTCTCAATACGGTTGGCGTTGTCCGTAATGAGCGAGGTAATTTCCTGAGACGAGGTTGCCGACTGCTCGGCCAGCTTACGCACTTCTTCTGCCACCACGGCAAAGCCCCGCCCCTGTTCTCCGGCACGAGCCGCCTCAATGGCCGCGTTCAGCGCCAAAAGGTTTGTCTGCCCAGCAATATTGCTGATCATTTCCATGATCTCCGAAATACGCTTTGAGCTGTCGTAGAGGGCCGTAACCGCTTCCGCCACGCTCTTCGCGCTTTCATCCAAGACCTCCATGCCGCGCACCGCCACGTTAAGGCCCTGCTGGCCTTCCACCGTAGCTGTCTCTACCCGCTGGGCCGCCTCGGACACCTCGGCAATACTCCCCGTAATATCGTTCATGGCCCGGGTAATGCCATCCACAATCGTCAACGATTCATCCACTACGGCGTCCTGTTTCACTGTATCGCCGGTAATTTTCGTGATCGCTTCTGCCGTATGCTGTGCGCCCCGCGCTGATTGATCCGCCGAGGCCGTCAATTCCTCAGAAGAAGCGGCCAACTGTTCAGCCGTTTCCACCGTGGTAGTAATTAATTTTTTGAGACCGGCCGCCATGGTGCAGAAACTGTTATGAAGGTTGCCGATCTCATCCGGCCGATCCGTAGGTGAAAGCGTCATGGAAAGATTCCCCTGCGCCACATCCGCCGCCACCGTATTGAGCTGGGCAATCGGGGTAGCAATAGATCTCGTGATATAGAGAATGATCGCCACCAGAACGCCTATGGAAACCACAATGACCGCTCCGACAATCGCTCCCATTTTCATCAGCGGCTCCAAGATTTCCGCCTTCGGCACTTCTAACACCAACACCCATCCCGTAGCTCCTACCGGCGCAGAAACGAACAGCGTCTCCGTACCGTCCTGTCTCCAGGAAGCAAAGGTGGGCGCGCCGCTGAAGAAACGCTTCACACTGTCCGCCCCTTCACTCTGCTTTAAGATGTTATCCTGAATCGTCCGGGTTTTATGGTAGACGAAATTGCCTTCCTCGTTAAGCAGGAACGCGCTGCCCGTATTGCCTACCTTGATCTTGGAAACATCGTTTTTCACCGCGTCCAGCGAAAGATCGAAACCGGCCACGCCGATGACCCGTCCCCCCTGCCGAATGGCCGCACTGAAGCTGACCACCGGTTTCTGGTCCGTTTTCGTAAGATAGATTTTGGAGATCATGACATCCTGACTGGCGGCGGCCTCTTTATACCAAGCCCGCCCGGTGGGATCAAAATCGGGAATGGATCGCTTTTCCGCGCCGTCAATGAACGGCTGATCGGGAAATCCCACGAAGAAATCCCCAATGCCGTCCCGGTTGGCAAACGCATTCGCCATGCTCTGCATATCTTGATAAGCGGGAAGTTTCGCCTCCCAGGCGCGGGTCACCGCCGCCAGCCTTTCCTTTTTTCCCACGATGATGCTGTTGATCTCACTGGCCTGATGAGTCGCCATCTCAGTCATTTCCTGTTCCATAGCGTCCATGAGGATCTCATAGACGATCCCCGCCATAACCGCAAAGACCAGAATTACCGGTGCGCCAATCAGCGCAATCATTCTCTTTTTCAAATTCATTTTCTCTTCATCTCCCCTTATCATCATTGATATCCTACGCGATTTTTATAAATGAACACATCCCCCCAGCGTCCCCAAACAGATAGATTGAAATTTTATAAATTACAATACCAGGCTTTTCTCCTGGGTTGGCACAGAAAATCTCCCTTCACCTGCTCTGTGCAAAGAGAAAGATTATAATTGTATTATAGCAAAATTGTCCCCCTCTTCGCAAGATGTCCATCCTATTTATTGGTAATCAGCGACAAAAATAATCATCGGACTTCCAAAAACTGTCGATGTCTTCCAGAAAAGAAAAACGACGCTTTTAGGAAGCGTCGTTTTTCTTTGCAAATCTTTTGTTTTTCGGCACATTGCCCTGAAGACTTCGCGGCCCACTTAATCCAAGAAATCACGCAGTTTATGGCTGCGGCTGGGATGCCGCAGTTTGCGGAGGGCTTTTGCCTCGATCTGGCGGATACGTTCCCGCGTAACACCGAAACTCTGCCCCACCTCTTCCAACGTTCTGGCCCGACCGTCGTCAAGCCCGAAGCGTAAGCGCAGGACTTTTTCTTCCCGCGTCGTCAGAGTATCCAACACATCTTCCAGCTGCTCTTTCAAGAGCATGAATGAAGCCGCTTCCGCTGGCGCGGGCGCTTCCTGATCTTCGATGAAATCCCCCAGGTGAGAGTCTTCCTCTTCCCCGATAGGGGTTTCCAGAGAAACCGGTTCCTGCGCGATCTTCATGATCTCCCGCACCCGGTCCACACTGATCTCCATCTCTTTGGCGATCTCGTCGGGACTTGGCTCCCGTCCCAGTTGCTGCAAGAGCTGACGGGAAATGCGGATGAGCTTGTTGATGGTTTCCACCATGTGTACCGGAATGCGAATAGTGCGTGCCTGATCGGCGATGGCCCGTGTGATGGCCTGCCGTATCCACCAGGTGGCATAGGTACTGAATTTATAGCCCTTCGTATAATCAAATTTTTCCACGGCCTTGATGAGGCCCAAATTACCTTCCTGAATGAGATCGAGGAACTGCATGCCGCGTCCTACGTAGCGTTTCGCGATACTGACCACAAGGCGCAGATTCGCTTCCGCCAGTCGGCCGGCCGCCTCTTCTCTCGCCGCGTCGTCTCCGTTATCACGCAGTTTGGCCAACCGGATCTCGTCCTCCGCCGTAAGAAGCGACACCCGCCCAATCTCTTTCAGGTACATGCGAACTGGATCGTCAATGCTGATCCCTTCCGGTATGCTGAGATCAATCTCCTCTTCCGTCTTCCCCCCGTCAGTCTCGGAACGTTCCCCCATATCGTCCGTGATCTCAATCCCCTTCTTGGTGAAGGTATCAAAAACATCCTCCATGGACTCCACGGACAGTTCCTGCTGCTGAAGTGCATCCATCACATCGTTGTAGCTCAGAACGTTACGGTTCTTCTTCCCTTGCTCCACCAACCCATTGACAATCTCCTGAACGGTTTCCGTCAGCTCGCCGTCCTCTTTGCTCCTGCCGGCCTTCAGAGCGAGCTTCGTCTCTTCCGCCTTAGGTGAAGCCTTCGCCGCCGCGCTTGGCGCGCCGGAACCTCCAGCGATCATTTTTTTCCCGGCCCGTTCTTTCGAAGCAGCCGTCTTCTTCGCTGCGCTTTTGGCGCCGGAGGAAGCAGCCTTAACCGCCGACTTTTTCGCTTTCCCCGCGGCCGGTTTCCCCGGTTCGGCTTTTGTCTTTGCCGCTGTTTGGGGGATGTTTGCCTCTTTCGGTGATTTCGCCGCCAGTTTGATAGATTTTTTCGTCGTTTGGGGAGCCGGTACGGGTGAGGCCACCGCCGCTTTAGCCGCGGACGTCTTTACGGTTTTCTTTTTCTCCGTTTTCACCGGTTTCCTGCTCGTCGCTGATGGCGCGGTACTTTCTTTCGCCGCTTTCTTAGACGTCTTTTCCACCGACTTAGCCGGCTTAGCCGCCTTTGGGGCCGCTGTTTTCTTCAAGGACGTGGACCCGTCAGCCGCAGCGCGCGAAGCAGACGGCGTTTTTGTCGCTGTCGAAGACTTCGCCGTCTTCGTCTTTGCCGCGGCACCTTTCGCCGGGATCGTCGCTTTTCCCTTCGCCGTGGCTTTAGCTTTTGTCGCCGGAGCCGCTTTGATCGCCGTTTTTACTTTTTCTTTCCCCGTTGCCCGCGTCTGTTTTGTCGGTTGGGGCGCTGCCTGTTTCGCCGATTTCGATTGCGC
>CAJPQU010000102.1 GCA_905372875.1 uncultured Schwartzia sp.
ATATAAAAATAAAAGAAAAGCCGCGCCCACGAATCCCAATTCTTCTCCCACGACGGCAAAGATGAAATCTGTATGATTCTCCGGCAAAAAGTTCAATTGACTTTGTGTGCCTCCAAAGAGTCCTTTCCCTAAAAGCATCCCCGAACCGATTGCTATTTCCGATTGAATGATATGATACCCAGAACCTAAAGGATCAACATTGGGATCCAGAAATACTTTGATCCGCATCTTCTGATATTCCTTCAGGAAGAAAAACCAAAACAAAGGGATCAGCGCCAAGCCCCCAGCACATATTCCGCCCAAAAGTTTCAGATTAACGCCGCAAGCGAAGATCATCCCTAAAAAAATAGCGACGAATACTAAAGATGTCCCCAAATCCGGCTGCTTTAACACTAACAGAAAGGGAATTCCCACAAATGCTGCTACCGGTACTAACTCGCCCAACGTATTAAGTTGCCCCATCTTTTCTTCTAAAAGAGCTGCCAAGGAAATGATCATGATGAGTTTGGCAAATTCCGAAGGCTGAATGGTAATAGGCCCCATTTGGATCCAACGTTGCGCCCCTAACGCCGAATGCCCAACCAGCATGACGGCAAGGAGGAGAACAATGTTGAAAATATAGAGCTGCTTTCCATAACGTTGAAGCATTTTATAATCAAAATTCATGAAAAATACCGCGGCCATTATGTTCAATACAGCAAAGATTCCTTGCCTCTGAACGAAATGGATACCTTGCGGATCACTGTGAGTCGCACTGCTGATGATCAATAGGCTCATGAGGATGATGGCGGATGCCGCTATGATCAACGTAAAGTCCATTCGCCTCAACCATCGTTTATTCATAGAAAAAGCCTCCGCCCATACCTTTCGCTTCACACCAATGATGCATCTCTACCTTGATGCACCCTAAATCAGCAAAAAGGGATGCCGACAATCAGCGCGTCGGCATCCCCTTTCTTGTCTTAACGGCGTGATCTGTCCGCACCGTGATGTTTCATGCTGCTTACGGGAATGTTCGCCACTAAAGCTACCGAATTGGCGTCGTTTTCCAGTGAAATATCCATGGCTTCTTTATCGATATCCATATAGTGGGAAATCACCTGTATAATATCGTTTTTTATCTGTTCCATGATCTCCGGCGAGATATTGGCCCGATCATTGAGCAAAACGAATTTCAGCCGTTGCTCGGCCACTTTTGAGGAATGGCCTCCCGAACTGCCAAATAATTTCTTCAGCGCATCCAGCATCATGATTCCCCCTTAACGCCCAAAGATGTGTTTAAGACGACCTAACAACCCTTCCGTTTCCAAGGAGCGAAAGGGAACATCCTCCCCACAGACCCGGGCGACAATGTCACGATAGGCTTGTCCGGCCAGCGAATCTTCCCATTCTACGACTGGAACCCCACGATTGGCTGAATCCACTACTTTCATATCGTCTGGAACCTGCCCTATACAGGGAACAGAAAGAATTTCATCAATTTGAGACATGTCCAGCATGGACCCTTCTTTTACCATCTGCGGACGAATACGATTAACGACCAGACGAATATCCTTTTCCTCCGACTGCAAGCGCCCAATGATTTTATCAGCATCCCGTACAGCGGCAATCTCCGGCATCGTGACGACAATCCCCCAATCCGCTCCGATGATGGCTGTTTGAAAACCTTGTTCAATCCCCGCAGGGCAATCGATTAGAATATAATCAAATTCATTGCGCATGACCTGCATGAGCTCCTGCATCTGCTCCGGTTCAATTGCCGTCTTATCCGCCACTTGAGAAGTCGGCAGAAGGCAAAGATTTTCATATTTACGATGACGCACCAGTGCCTTACCATATCCCACACGTTTTTGGACAACATCCACCAGCGTGTAAACAATACGCCGTTCTAATCCCAACAAAAGATCCAAATTTCGCAATCCCGTATCCGTATCAATCAAAGCTACTTTCTTTCCGCGCATGGCCAAACCAACGCCCAAATTCGCTGTGGTCGTCGTCTTGCCGACACCGCCTTTTCCCGAGGTGATCACAATTACTTCGCTCATTCGCTTGGTCCTACCTTTCTATCGACTCAATGATGATCTTTCCATCCTTTATCGAAGCCCTTTCCGCTACTCTCGGTTTTTTCATGTCACCGTCAGGGGAACGAGCAATCTTGTCCGCAATACGTATCTGTACCGGCATTAATCGATCAGCGATGATAAACGCTGACATATCGCCATAAGCTCCGGCGTGTACCATGCCTCGGCATATCCCGCGTATATCAATGCTTCCCCCCGCAATCACCTGCGCTCCAGGGTTGACATTGCCGCAAATCAATACTGAGCCCTGCGTAGTAATCTCCTGCCCGCCGCGCAGGGTACGATTGATGACAAGCATCTGCTGTTCCACCACAGAGGCCGGGGCCGACGGCGTTTTTTCCACAGTGGGCCTCTCCAAAGAGAAAGCCGGCATCTGAGTCGCATGAAGTTTTTCCACCGCTTCTACTCGGAACATGACCCCATGCTGTCGGAATAACTTCCGAAGGACCTCTTCCTGTTCCGTCGTTAAACGGCCAGGCGCAATCTGGATAATCGTCCCACGACGAAAAAACTTGCTCCCGGATTCTAACTTGTGCTGAATATCATCTTTCGCAGCAGAAAAGGATTCCCCCGGTGTAATGAGGAGTTCCAATCCGAACCTGCTCCCCTTCAGTTTTACGATCTCCCCTTGCATCCTCGTCCCCGCCTTACCATCCAGACTGCTTGATATAAAATACTTCGCCCTGCAAAGGAAAAATCCTGCAAGGACACAGGGCCTAATTCAAGGAGTTGCTGAAACAGCTCTTTTAGCGGGATCCGGCTGGTCAAGACCAAAGGCCGCTTCAAAAATCTTTTTGCCAATAGGCACCGAGGACTGAGAGCCATAACCACCGTTTTCCACGATCACCGCCACCACGATGCTGGGATTGTCAAAAGGCCCATAAGCGACAAACCAACCATGGTCACGTCCGTGAGGATTCTCAGCCGTCCCTGTCTTCCCTGCGATATCAATAGGGAAATTAGGGCCAAAGACCCCAGCCGCGGTCCCATGTTTTGTTACGTCTCGCAATCCTTCCTGAACCAAACGAATGACACTGATCGGTACATCTAAGGTAGAAAGAAGTTTTGGTTGAAATGTCCGTACTGTCTTTCCATCGGGACCCATGATGCGCTGGACCAAATAAGGCTGATACCGACGACCATCAGCGGCAACCTCACTAATAAGCATTGCCGCCTGCAAAGGCGTCACTAAATTGAACCCCTGTCCAATGGCCGCATCCAATGTTTCAGAAACATACCAATCTTCTTCAAATACCCGTTCTTTATATGCACGGCTGGCTACTAATCCTTCCGCTTCGTAAGGAAGATTGATCCCCGTTTTCTTCCCCAATCCAAACATTCGCGCGTATCGTTCCAATCGATCAATACCTAATCGATGTCCTAAAATGTAAAAATATACATTATCAGAATGAGAAAGTCCCCCTACGAAATCCAGCCATCCCAAAACCTCTCCCGAAGCATTCCCCTTTTCCATATATTCGCCGCTGTCATATATTTGCTCCGTAGGCGTCACAACCCCTTCCGTCAGCGCTGCTGTGCCGGTAACAATCTTAAACGTGGAACCAGGAGGATATTCGCCGGTAATGGCTTTATTATCTAAGGGAAAATACGGATTCTCATTGATCTTTTTCCACTCTTTTTCCGATATACCGTGCACAAACAAATTAGGATTGAACGTGGGGCGGCTGACCATCGCCAGTACTTCCCCCGTCTGCGGATTCATGACTACGACCGCCGCGGCTTGACAACCGATGCGCCGCAGCTGATCATCCACAGCCTTTTCCGTGGCTGCCTGCAGCTTCCAATCGATCGTCAAGACAAGATCGTTGCCGGGGACTGCATCTTTTTGTCCCATAACTTGCACAGGTTTACCGGTAACATCCACCTCTACCTGCCGTCCGCCGTCGATACCACGCAGCTCCTTATCGTAAATTCGCTCGAGACCGGATTTGCCAATGATATCACCGGTGCGATACCCTTGATCTTTTTTTGCTTCTAACTCTTCATCACTGATCTCACTCACGTAACCTAAGAGATGTGCTGCCTGCTCCCGATAAAGATAATCTCGTACAGCTTGTATCTCGATGATAACTCCAGGGAAAAGCGCTTTCTGCTCTTCAATGATCGTCAGGCTTTCGGGGCCGATATCCGTCTTGATACGAATAGGCTCAAACCCGACATGAGCTTTAATTTTTGCCTGAATATCCTGCTGCGGCACATGAAGAAGCGCGGAAAGCCTCGCCACCACCTCAGGAGCAATAGGTTCCGTAAGGGGTAATAGAGAAACCGTAAAACCGGGACGATTGGTAACAATATTTTCTCCGTTACGGTCAAAAAATGTCCCTCGTGGTGCCATGGTAGGAATCAATCGGATACGATTACCCTCCGCCCGGCGTTCGTAATACTCCCCTTCATATATCTGCATGTAACCAACACGCCCAAGCAGAACAGCGATAATCAAAATCACGAGAATACCGATAATCTTTAATCGATTTTCAAAATCATTCACTACCACGAAAATCGCCCCTATAGGAGAAGCAAGGTACCGGCAAGCCGTACCCTTACTATTTCTTTTCTTGCATCCATGCCGAAAGTTTGGAAACGCCCATATGCACCGGCAAAGCGAAAACTACGTTATGCACCAGCATGGGGAGCAACAGATGACGCCAATGTTCCCAGAGATTAACTGAATATCCTAAGAGCCACGAAAAAATCAGCCATATCACGTACTGGAAACCTGTCGCCGCCACGACCGCCATCAAGGGCAACATCATTTGCTCTTTGAAAATACGCCGGGAGAAATAGCCGCACCCGTAACCAATGACCATTTTAGCAAAAATATCGACGCCGAAAAAAGTTCCCGTCGCCAAATCTTGTAAAAGTCCGGCTATGAATCCAACCAGTGTTCCCACTTTCGCGCCATGCAAAAAAGCAACAGAAACTACCATTAAAAGCAAGAGATCCGCGCTGACGCCACGAAAAGCAATGAGTGGAAGAAGAGAAGACTGCCCTACGTAGAGAAAGATCATAAAGGCCAGTCCTACGATTAATTTCTTCATCACGGCCTCCTCGGAACAGGCCCTGAGGTTGAAGGCGGGCGCCGCTCCTGCGAAGTCCGCGTGGTGGCAGCCGCCTCAGTCATCACCGACGGAGATGAGTCGGCCGCAAAGACCTGTGACGAGATGGATGGGGGTGAGGAAACCGCCACCGGTGGCGCATTCTTAAATTCCTCTCCCGCCTGACGAAGCGCCGTTTCCATCGCCATCGTCGTCGCTTCCCCAACCGCTTGTTTTTCTCGAGGATCGGTTTCCGTTCCCGGCGTTTGTGATGGTGGCGTAAGAGGTTCAGGGGGAGCTTCACGTGAAGCGACAATGACCGCTACATCTTCTAATCGTTGAAAATCTACAGCCGTTTCGACCACTGCCAAATGGAGCAGACCCGTAGAATCATTTTGAACTGACCGAATCGTGCCAATCATGATCCCCTTGGGATAAATACCGCCAAATCCCGATGTGACGATTACATCTCCCTCCGCGATATCTTCATTACGGGGAATATGCACCAAGCGTGGCTGTATGGTATTTTCCGGGTTTCCTTCCACGATACCGGCCACCCGAGAGCGCTGTACCAATGCGCCAACGGAGATACGAGGATCAAGGATCAGCTCCACTTTCGAAGAGATAACCCCTGCATCCGTCACGACACCCACCAACCCCCGCGCTGTCACGACCGCCATATTTTTTTGTATTCCATGCTGCGTACCCCGATCGATGGTAAGCATCCGGGTCCACGTCGATGCTTCTCGACCGATGACCCGAGCCATCACCAAATCGAACTGCGTCGCTGAATTCTTATACCCCAAAAGCTCCCGCAGCCGCACATTTTCTGCCGAAAATTCCTCCGCTTTGACGTTTTGTGCCCGCAACTCCTCTACCTCGCGGCGCAGTTTCTGATTCTGTTCGTGAACGGTCATAATTTCCCCAAAACGCGTCAAACCACCGTTGATTTGAGAACTCGCCCAAGTCAACGCCCGCTGAAACGGCGCTAAGGCTGTGATGACCGCCCCGCTCGCCCAAGGTGTCGCAAAACGTCCCCGGGCAGAAAAGAATACGATACAAAAGACACTGATCGCCACGAAGACCAAAATCCAAACTTTACGCCCGGATTCCGGCTCACGTTTTATCTTACTCATTTATCTCAGCTTCTTCGTCGTCATGACAACTCTTTTCAAAAGATCAATATTTTCTAAAGATTTTCCGGTTCCTTCCCCCACACAGGACAGTGCATCTTCCGACACCAAGACCGGCATACCCGTTTCCTTACTGAGCAGCTTATCAAGATTGGTCAGAAGTGCCCCGCCGCCTGTCATCATGATCCCATGATCCATCACGTCCGCAGCTAATTCCGGTGGTGTCTTTTCCAGCGTTCCCTTCACCGCGTCAATAATCTTATATACCGGTTCATGTAAGGCATCCCGTATCTCACTGGCTTTGATATTAAGTGTTTTAGGGAGACCGCTGACAAGATCCCGTCCCCGAATATCCATCGCACGATTCGTTGTCTCTGTTACGATGGCAGAACCAATGGAGATCTTGATCTCCTCCGCTGTCCGTTCCCCGATCATCAAGTTATACATCCGCTTGACATATTGGACAATAGCGGAATCCATCTCATCTCCACCGATGCGAATCGATCGGCTGGTGACGATACCCCCCAGGGAAATAATGGCAATTTCCGTTGTCCCACCGCCGATATCAACGACCATACTACCCGTCGCTTCTTCAACCGGCAACCCTGCACCAATGGCAGCGGCCATTGGTTCCTCAATGAGGTACGCTTCTCTGGCACCGGCTTGTTGTGCCGCAT
>CAJPQU010000103.1 GCA_905372875.1 uncultured Schwartzia sp.
ACGCGCGCCCCCCCAACTACCCTGATAAATCCGACCCCACAAACCGCCCCCGTCTCGGCAGCGGCCTCGTGATCAAACAGGCGGCCGGGCAATCCTACGTCGGTGACGCAACGGCGGCGGCCATCATCAAGGGCCTCTGCGAAGCGAACGACATTCCCTACCAGACCTTCGCCAATCGCTCCTCCATCCCCGGCGGCTCCACTTTAGGCGCCATCGCCTCCGCCAATTTAGCCATGCGGGGACAAGACGTAGGTATTCCCCTCTTGGCCATGCATTCGGCGCGGGAAACCATGGCCACCGCCGATCAGGAAGCGCTGACCCGCCTCCTCCGCGCCTTTTTCTCCTGATTCTCACGATAAGATGGCAGTGCCCCCAATCGTTGTCATCAAACGATTGGGGGCACTGCATTTTCCTGGCGCCATAGTTTCTCGAAGCCTCTGTTACCATCCGTGATACTAAAGAACCCGGCGAAAGGAAAGCAGCCTTAAATTCTCCCGCCAGATCCCACCGCAGACGGTTTCGCCCCAAAAGGCAGAGGTGCCGCCAGCAATCGCGCCGTGTCGATCCGGCCGTCCTCTTGGCGCGGCATCTCGGCCATCTCTCGAAAATCCCGCGGCATCTTAAAGAGGGCTAACCGTTTTTGGAGATATTTCTTCAAGGCTTTCTCCTCGACGATGCCGTCCTTTTCCACCGTATAGAAACAGCAGCCGGCCTCGCCGCGCTGAGGGTCAGGGACGTCGACGACCGCCGCTTCCCTGATGCCAGGGTAAGAAAGAACCAATCTCTCAATCTCCCGAGGTGCGATCTCCTCTCCCAAGCTTTCAATGTATGCTCCCCGGCGCCCCATAAGATAGACACAGCCCTCCTTATTCAGGCGCGCCATGTCGCCGGTGTGAAGCCAACCGTCCCGCAACGCCGCAGCAGAGGCTTCGCCTTGCCGCCAATACCCATGCATGACATTCGGTCCCTGCACCCACAGTTCACCGATTTCACCGTGAGAAACCGGGAGCTCGTTTGCCCCTGCCACGCGAATACGCACGTCCGGGATCGCCTGTCCCACCGAACCGCCGCAAGATACTTCCGGGGGGCTCAGCGTCACCACCGCCGCCTCCGTGAGCCCGTAACCTAACGCCACGCCAACGCCAAATTTCTGCCGAAAAGCGTCCTCTGCTTCCGGCGGCAGGCCGCGCCCCACCACTAAGGAGAAGCGCAGCGACTTCAGGTCAGCAGGCTCCGCTAATTTCGTGACGTAAGGCAAAGCCGACGGTGCGGCAACGATAACGGTAACCTGCATTGCCCGCGTCACATCGACGATTTTTTGCGGGGTAAAGGTTTCTAAGATGCTCACTGCCGCCCCTACATAGAGAGCGCACAACACCCCACAAACCCAACCCAAGGGCTGGTACACGGGCAGCGCGCACAGGACATTTTCGGTTCGCTGTAAGAGGACGGTCTGCTGCACGTCGATGGCATTCATGACGAGATTGCGATGGGACAGCACCGAACCTCGCAGCGTGCCGTCGGGACTCGACCCATAAAAAATGGCGCAGGGCTCATCAGGACCGAACTCCTTCGGCAAAGGAGGCGGAGGCGGCAGTGTCGTAGGCTCGATGAGATCGGCCAAAGAAAGCTGAACCACCGGCGCGAAATTTTCCCGATCAAGAGCGGCGCTGAGATCCAAAGCCCGATCCGTCAGGCAACAGTGGCAATCTGCATCCTTTAGGATGGCTGCCGTCTCTCGTTCCGTGAGTTGGAAATTGACGGGGACAAGGACCGCCCCTAAAGAGGCGACCGCCATGGCGGCGGCGATATACTCCGCCCGATTACGGGAGAAAACGGCTACCCGGGCCCCGCGCCGGATCCCTCGGGCATAAAGACGGCGGCGGCCGTTTTCTGCCGCCACCCGCAGCCCCAGGTAGGTCAAAGCGCCAAGTTGACTGTATACGGCGTCATCGCTGTCGTTCCCGCGCTGCAAAAGATCCTGGACGAGCATGAGGAAAAACTCCCTTCGGCTATGTTCCTTCCCATTATAACGAATCCCGTCTCAAATGACCATAGACAACCATGAAGCGCCCCATCCCCTTGCCAAGGGCGACGCCGAAAATTCCGACAGTAAAGATAAGGAATTCACAAAAATATTGAAGGTTTTAAGAATAGTATTTACTTTTTTGCCGCGAATATATTATAATGAACAGTAAGGAAACACATCAGGACCGCACCATTAGCCATCGTCAGTAAAGCTGCCGCTGAGAGAATGATATCGCTTCTTTCCTGAGCGGAGAGAACTGGGGCATAGCGAAGGGAGGGATCGGAGAAAGTCCAAGAGATTCGCTCTACCATGCTCAACGCCATCGAAAAAGGGGGAATAACAAGTGCTAAAAACAGATTTTCAAAAGGGCCTGTTCACCGTCTTGGTGGGCGTAGCCATCTGGTTCTGCCCAATGCCGGACGGGCTAAAACCCGGCGCCTGGCACATGTTCGCCATCTTCGTCGCCACCATCGTCGGCTTTATCCTGCACCCGCTGCCCATTGGGGCCATCGCGCTCATCGCCGTAGGCCTGTCAGGCTTTCTGAAGGTGCTGAAACCGGCTGAGGCCCTTTCGGGTTTCGGCAACGCCACCATCTGGCTCATCGTATCAGCCTTTCTCTTCGCCAAGGGCTTCATCAAGACGGGCCTCGGCCGCCGCATCGCCTATAAAATCATGGCGGCCATCGCCACCAGCTCCTTAAAACTCGGCTACACTATGGCTATCACCGACCTCATCATCGCCCCAGCGACGCCCTCCAATACGGCCCGGGGCGGCGGCATCCTGTTCCCCATCGTCAAAAGCCTCTGCGCCGCCTTTGATTCGGAGCCGGGGCCCACGGGGAAAAAGATCGGTTCCTACCTGGTATCCTGTACCTTCCAAAATAACTGTATCACCTCCTCCATGTTCATCACCGCCGTGGCCCCGAACCTCTTGGTGGTTTCCCTGGCCAAGGAAACGGCGGGGGTAGACATCAGCTGGGGCCTGTGGGCATTGGCCTGCATCGTGCCCGGTCTTCTGGCCCTCCTCGTCTGCCCTTATCTTGTCTATAAGGTCTGCCCGCCGGAATTAACCCAGACTCCGGAAGCGCCGGCATTGGCCAAAAAAGAATTGACCGCCATGGGGGCGATGACCCGGGACGAGAAGATCGTCTTCGGTACCTTCATCTTAGCGCTGATCCTCTGGGCCACTTCTTCTTTTACCGGGTTTAACGCCACCATGATCGCCCTTGTCTGCATCGGCATCATGCTGGTGGGCGGTGCCTTAGTCTGGGATGACGTCACCACGGAAAAAGGCGCCTGGGATACGCTCTTTTGGATGGGCGGCCTGATGTCCCTGGCCACCGGCCTCGCCAAATCCGGCTTTGTGGATTGGTTTGCCAAGGGCGTGGCGGGAAGCCTCACGGGTATCTCGTGGCTCACGGCTCTCGTGGTGCTCTGCCTCATCAACATGTACGTCCATTACGCCTTTGCCAGTCTCTCGGCCCATGTGGGCGCAGTCTACGCTGCCTTCCTGGCGGTGGCCGTAGCGGCGGGAGCACCGCCGCTCTTAGCAGCGCTGGCCTTAGGCTGTGAGACAGGCATTATGGGCTGCCTGACCCACTATGCCACCGGCCCGGCCCCCATCTACTTCGGCGCCGGGTATCACAGTCAGCCGGAATGGTGGAAGATCGGCTTTATCTGCTCCATCTCCAGCCTGATCGCCTTCCTCATCGTCGGCCCCCTCTGGTGGAAAGTCTTGGGGCTTTGGTAATCTTCTCCCATATACACACAGGCGGCCATTTCATGCGAAATGGCCGCCTGTTATTTTATCCTTAAGATTTTCATTTCCCACCGCGTCCTCACCGCCCTCCCTTTTCCTTGAAGGGCTTACGGCCTGCCGAATTGCCAAGGAGCTGACCGCTCGTCACATCTTGACGGTCACGGGCAAAGAAAAATGGACCGCCAAGACCATCAAAGGGGTTCGCGCCAATGAGAAATACACGGGCTGTGCGAAAATCCAGAAGACTTGGTGCAATCTTAACCCTTTTCCCCGGGAAATTGACAAAGAGCCAATAACGCGTACGCCTTGACACCGAAGGAAAACTGCCATACAATGAACGAAGTTATTGAGAATCTATATCAATTATTTTACAGGGAGGCTTTTCCGTGAAAATAAAACTCAGCGGTGTATCGGAAACCTTGCTCATTCCTCTTTGGGCGCGAGCGGAAGAAACGAAACGGGCGGACGGTTTGATTCGAGATGAGTTTGCCGTACAGCTCGTCGAGCAAATCGACTATGACTTCGCCAAGTTCGCCCGCGCCAAATATTCGCAAACAGGCGTTGCCGTGCGCAGTTACATCCTCGATCATGAAACGACCGCTTTCATCGAACAGCACCCCGACGCAGTCTGCATCAATCTTGCCTGCGGTCTTGACACGCGCTTTTATCGCGTGGATAACGGAAAGATCGACTGGTACAACCTCGACTTGCCCGATGTCATAGCGCTGCGCCAAAGGCTGCTGCCCGAAAAGAATGTGCGCATACACGAGCTGTCCGCCTCTGTCTTTGATGCCTCTTGGCTGCCGCAAATCGATCATGCGGGCCGCCCCGTCCTCATTCTCATGGAAGGCGCTGCCATGTACTTCACCGAAGAACAGATGCGCGATCTTTTCGCAATGCTCACAAAAGCCTTTGCCGACGCCTCCATGCTCATCGAGATCATGACCCCCTTCCTCGTCCGTCATCAGAAGCGTCAAGATTCCGTAGATACACAGAAAACGCCGTTTCAATGGGGCGTCAAGAGCGGCAAGGAGATAGAAAAGCTCAATTCTGCGATCACGTTTTGCAAGGAGCAGACCTTTTACGAAGGATTCCGCCGCCGCTGGGGCTGGCTCGGCATACTTTCCGTGATCCCATGGTGGAACAGAAACTGCAACAACAAGATTGCCTGCCTGCACTTTGCCGCCTCGTAAGGCGCTAAAGTACAGACAGGCAATCTGATAAACGTTTTGCTCGAGAAACAAGTCTGCCTTACATTATATCTTCGATGGTGTTTGTCCGATATCCAAGTTCCTATGACTAATTTTTAGATTTCTGTGGCCAATTTTTGCTGGCGGGGCTGTGCAAAATCTCGACCAAGGGGGTGCGAACGCACCCCCTTTCGCTATACCGAGAAGCCTTGTCCTATGCGGCTTCACGGATGATACTATTTTAACGATGGCAAGGGAGTGCAAGGTTAAATTGTATCGAAATTAGTGGTAAAAGGGAGAGCAAGAGAAACAGACCGCTTGTTTTTTAACTTGTCATTGCCGGTTGACCGCCATGGTACTTCCTGTCGTAGAGAAGGGCTGCCAATAGAACGACAGCGCAAGACCCCGCATTATGCACCAAGGCACCGGTGGTGGGGGTTAAGAACCCCTTGCACCGAAAGAAGGATCGCGGCAAAATTTATGGCCATGGAAAGGAGGATGGCCGTATGGATGGTACGCACGGTGGCGTTTGACAGCCATTTCAGGTAGGGGACTTGGGAAATATCGTCGGTCATGAGCGCCACATCGGCCGCCTCAATCGCCATATCGCTTCCCATGACGCCCATGGCTACCCCCACGTCGGCTGTTTTCAAAGCCGGCGCGTCATTGACGCCGTCGCCGATCATGCAGACGCGCTTCTCTTTCTTTAACTTGACAATGTGCTTTACTTTGTCTTCCGGCAAAAGATCGGCCGCCATCTTCCTGATTCCTACCCGTGCAGCAAAATACGCTGCCGCCTTTTGATTGTCACCCGTTAAAAGCACAACCTCGGTGTTCAACCCGGCAAGCGTCTGCACCATATCGGCAGCATCCGGGCGCAATACATCCGAAAGGGTGATGATGCCAAGGACATCCTCTGCATTGGCCACGATAACGGACGCCTTGCCCTCTGTCCTTATCTTTTCAAGCGCCTGTTTGACTTTTTCGGTGATTGCGATTCCCCTTTCACGGAGCAGTTTCTCGTTGCCGAGGATGTATTTGATGCCCTTTACCGTTGCGATGATGCCTTTTCCCGCAATCATGCCAAAGTCTGCTGCCTCGTACAAAGGCACTCCCTTGGCTTTCGCGCCCTCCGCGATGGCTTTTCCCAGCGGATGTTCACTGCGGCTTTCTGCCGAAGCCGCTACTTTCAAAAGCTCCTCCGATGTCATATCTGCCATGGGAAGTACATCGTTGATCGCCAAGCGCCCATAGGTTAGGGTTCCTGTTTTGTCAAAGGCAACGATATTCACCTTACCCATTTTTTCCAACGCGTCCCCGGATTTGATGATCACACCGTGTTTTGTGGCTTGCCCGATGGCCGCTGTGATCGCCGTCGGGGTGGCCAATACCAGCGCGCAGGGACAGAAAACCACCAACACGGTGACGCCTCTCACCATCTCTCCCGTGAAGAAATATGTGCCTATCGCGATCAGGAGCGCGGCCGGGACGAGCCAGCTTGCTGCTTTGTCGGCGATTCTTTGGGTGGGCGCTTGCTTTGCCTCGGCATCGGCTACCATACGAATCAGTTTTTGCAGAGCGCTATCCTCACCTACCTTTGTCGCCGTAACGTCAATCGCACCAAATTGATTCATGGTACCGCTGAACACCGCATCGCCTACTGCCTTGTCCACCGGGAGACTTTCGCCGGTCATGACCGATTGATCTACGGAAGTCTCCCCCGCCCGAATCATGCCGTCTACGGGAATCGTTTCTCCCGGAAGGATGCGTAACATGTGGACGTGATGGATGTAGGGGGTTGTTCTGTTTAAGGAAACAAAGTGGATGAAGATTGGTACTCTATAGGGGGACATTGGCAGGGAAAAGATGCGCTGAGAGAAGTTGGACT
>CAJPQU010000104.1 GCA_905372875.1 uncultured Schwartzia sp.
ATATAAATATTGTATAACAAAAATGATTTATATGGCACGGTCTGTGAGGCAAAGTAAAGGGTGTGGGTCGTTAAACAGCCAGCGCGCGGCGCTGACGCAGCATAGAGGCTTAGAGAATGCAGGATATATGGGGGGAGTAAAATGAATTTACGAACGAAAATGTTGGTTTCTATCGGCGTTCCGCTTCTGGTGATTTTCCTTAGCATGTCGGTGTTTGTTTACTGGGACGCCAGCACGCGGATTAAAGAAGGAACGCAGCGCGAGATGGAAGCTTCGGCGCAATTCCACGCGGAGGAAATTCACCGTATCGTGGACAGCAAGACAGGGCTTCTTGACGGGTTAGTACAGGCCTGGTCAGGAGGATTCCCGGATAATGCCCGCTTTTTGCAGATCGCGGAGGATTTTGCGAAGCGGCCGGATATCGCTTATCTTTACGCCGGATTTCCTGATCGGGATTTCTTGACCAACGGCGACGGCGTCGTTCCCCGTTCAGAATTTGACGCCACCACGCGGGATTGGTATAAAAATGCGGCGGCGAAGGACGGCATCCAGATATCCGAGGTTTATGAGGATGCCTTTACGAAGAAAAAGGTGGTTACCCTGAGTCGGGCCCTGAAGATAAACGGGCGTTTGACGGGGGTGGCGGCCATTGATGTGCTGTTTTCTGTCATTGAGGATAAGATCCTTTCCCTGCGGATAGGCGAGCACGGAGAGGCCTTCCTGCTTGATGATCAGGGGCGCTTCATCTCCCATGCACATTTGACGATCAATGATAACATCCATGCGCAAGGAGAAGCAAAAGCAAACCAGTTTTTGAGCAAGACCCCCAACTTCTTTGAAGATGATTACATGGGAACGAACTACTACTATGCCGTTCACCCGGTTGAAGGAACGGGCTGGAACATCGTTCTCTTCGTACCGGAAACAGAAGTACTGGCCGATGTGGCGCATCTTAAATGGCTGATGCTCATCGGTTCCATCGTTTCCCTGGTGCTCCTGGGGAGCATCCTCTTCATGACAGCCCAGTCCATCGCCGGGCCCATTGAGAATGTCAATAAATTGGCGGCCGAGGTGGCGCAGGGGAACCTCGCCATCGAGCTTCATCCCACGGATCGGAAGGATGAAATCGGCGGCCTGCATAACAGTTTCTGCACGATGGCGGAGGGCCTCAAAAAGCTCATCTCTACCACGGTGGAAACGGCCCAGCAGTTAGCGGCGGCTTCGGAAGAGCTGACGGCTTCGGCGGATCAATCGGCACAGGGGGCGCAGCATACGGCACAGGCCATCACGAAAATCACCGGGGATACGATGGAACAGGATACGGTGGTCAATGAATCTATGGAGACGGTGGACGGCATTACCAACGCCATGAACGAGATCACCGGCAGTATCGACGACGTATCAGCGGCGGCTCAGCGGGTGGAGACGGCTACGACGGAAGGCCAGCAAGGGCTCAACGTGGCGGTGCGGGGCATGGAAGTTTTGGACGAAAGCGCCAAGGGGGTGGCGGACGCGGTCACGGCCCTCTACGACAGCTCCAAACGCATCTCGGAGATCGTGGAAATGATCAGCAGCATCGCTGGACAGACGAACCTCTTAGCGCTTAACGCGGCCATTGAGGCAGCCCGGGCCGGGGAGCAGGGACGGGGCTTCGCTGTGGTAGCGGAAGAAGTGCGGAAATTGGCCGAACAGTCGGCGACGTCTTCTCAGGAGATCACCACCCTGATCACCGATAACGCTAATCGCATTGAAAACACCTTCAAGGTCATGCAGGAGCAAAAAGAGCGGGTCAGTGAGGGTGTGGCGCAGGTCAATCAGGCCAGCGAAAAATTCGATCGCATCGCGGCGGTAGTGAAGGAATTGGCGGCGCGGATCGACACCATCCATCAGAGTACAGAGGGCATTAAGACGGGCAGTGAACGTATGGTGGGATCGGTGGAGGCCATCAAAAAGGTGTCGGCTTCCGTTCACAGCGAAGCGGAGAACGTGGCAGCCGTATCCGAAGAACAGGCGGCGTCCATGGAAGAGATCGCTTCCGCCAGCCAGACCTTAGCTCAGATGGCACAGGATCTGCAAAAGGGCGTGGGGCGTTTCCGGGTCTGACAATAAAGGGGCGCGGACACAGACAAAAAGCGGCGGGCAACCGCCGCTTTTTTGCCCCCTGCGGGGAAGTATGATATAATCTGGAAGATATTGCAGTGTTTTTTGGAGGTTGTTTTTATTGGACGCTTTTGCCGTCACCGGGAATGTTCTTCTGATCCTGTTCCTCATCGCCCTCAACGGCTTTTTTGTGGCGGCCGAGTTCACCATTGTCAAAGTGCGCTCCTCAAAATTGGAAGAGCTCATCGCCGAGGGCAGCCGTCAGGCCCGCTACGCGAAAAAACTCACCGATCACATGGACGTTTCCCTTTCCGTGACCCAGCTGGGGATCACCCTGGCGTCTTTAGGACTCGGCTGGGTGGGGGAGCCGTTTTTGGCGGGGATTCTCCGGCCTTGGTTGGCCCTTTTGGGGATCACCGGCGCTCTGGTGGATACCATCGCCTTCACGGTGGCATTTTCCGCCATCACGGCGGCGCATATTATTTTGGGAGAGCTGGCGCCGAAGAACCTGTCCATTCAGAATCCCTTGAAGATTCTTTTGACCATCGCTCCGCCCCTCCTTTTCTTCCAGCGCCTTACTTATCCTTTCGTCTGGGCGCTCAATCATGTGGCGAACTGGACGATTCGTCTCTTTGGCTTTCGAGTGGCCGCCGAAACAGAAGCTGCGCACTCTGAGGAAGAGATTCGGATTCTCATGGCGGAGAGCCGCCGACAGGGCTATATTGATAAGACGGAGTACGATTTCGTGGATAATGTCTTTGATTTTTCCGATAAAGAAGTTCGGGATATCATGACGCCTCGCACGGATATGGTCTGTCTGTATCTGGAAAACAGCGCCGAAAAAAATATTCACATCGCTTTGGAAGAGCGCATGACCCGCTACCCCCTCTGTCGGGAAGACAAGGATAACATCGTGGGCTTCATTCATATCAAGGATCTCTTGGATCCCCTCTGCCAGGGCCGCCAGCCGAATCTGCGGCGCATGGCCCGGCGAGTGCTGGTAGTGCCGGAAACGATGGCGGTGAGCCGTCTTTTGAAAACGATGCAGCAAAAGCGCGCCCAGCTGGCCATTGTGGTGGACGAATACGGCGGCACGGCGGGGATGGCGACCATTGAAGATGTGGTGGAAGAGATCGTGGGGGACATCCAGGACGAGTTTGATCAGGAGCGTCCCGTGGTGGAGCGGCGGGGGCCGCGCCTCTATTCTGTGGATGCCAAGCTTCTCTTAGACGAAGTCAATGATATCTTGGAGCTTCATCTGGAAGCGGAAAACGTGGAGACCATCGGGGGATGGCTCTATGCCCATGTGGATTCGCCGCCTCGCGTCGGACAGCGCATGTCTCAGGACGGGAACGCTTTTTTCGTGGAGGAAACGGAAAATCTTCGCATCACGCGGGTCCTCATCAAACTGGCCCGGGAGCTGCAAGAGGAGCATGAGGAAATCCAATGAAAGCGGCGTAGGTTTGGTGAAGGGATATCTCCCTTTATGATCCACGGCGCGGCACGATAAGATACAAGTGATTAGGGATGCGCGTAGGGAGGTATCGGTATGCGGTTTTCTTTCGTTCACAACAGTATTCACGTGTTAGATCTTGACCGTTCCTTGGCATTTTACGCGGAAGCCCTGGGATTACGAGAGGTTCGCCGGCGGGAGATTCGTGGCAAAACTTTCGTTTATTTAAGTGACGGACACTCGGGGCAGGAACTGGAGATGATCCACGTCACGGACCGAACCGCGCCTTATGATTTAGGAGAAAACGAGTTTCATTTGGCCTTCTCTGTCGACAATTTTGCGGCGGCTCATATGCTTCACGAACAAATGCAGTGCGTCTGCCATGAAAATCCCGAGCAGGAGATTTATTTCATCAGTGATCCTGACGGTTATTGGGTGGAGATCCTGCCGTCGGACCATACCAGCCTGCGCTGACTGGAGCGAGCCATGGGTTGGGACGAGGAAAAAGCGGAGCGCGCCCAGGCCGCGTTTGCTTTGCCGCGGCGGGAGATGGACGCGGCGGCGAGAAGTTTTCAAGGAGAGATCGGACAAGGTCTTGCAGGGAAAGAAAGCTCGCTTAAATTTTTGCCAGCTTACGTCGGCCTTCCCACGGGGGAAGAGACCGGCGAATTTTTGACCGTAGATTTCGGCGGCACCAATGTCCGGGCAGCGAAGGTCCGTCTCTTAGGAGGAGGCCGCTACGAAGTGACGGCCCGGGCGGAAAAACCTCTGTGCCTTTTGGGAACGTATGATTTCACGGGAAAAGATACCTCCGCCGCAAAACTTTTTGGCGTTTTGGCTGATTTGGTGATCAAGGCGGCGGGGGGCGATAAAGAGAAAGTGTACCGGTTGGGACATACCTTCTCTTTTCCTTCCGAGCAGGCGACACTGGCAGATGCGCGGCTCATTCAGTGGACGAAAGAATTTGCCGTCAGCGGTGTAGAAGGGGAATTGGTGAATGCGCTTCTTTCTGAGGCGTTGGCGGTGCGAGGGTTTCACAATATTCGTCCCGTATCGGTGATCAATGATACGGTGGGCGTTCTTTTGGCGGCTGCCTACCAGATGCCGGGGACTTTTATTGGTGCTATCTACGCTACGGGATATAATACCTGCTATCATGAAACTTTTGAAGGAAACCGCCGGGCGACCATTTTGAATCTGGAATCCGGCGGTTTTGTTCACGTGGCGCAAAATGATTATGACCGTCATCTGGATGAGGAGTCGGAAAAGCCTGGGGCGCAACGCTTAGAAAAAATGACATCGGGGCGTTATTTGGGCGAGCTGTATGCGCTCGCGCTGGCGGATATTTTGGCCTTGGAAAAACCGCCGCCGTTTAGTGCCGTCGAATTAGCCGCTGTGGTTTCCGGGGAAAGGGAGGCCCTGGAAAAGATGGCGGCTCTTTCTGGAACGTCTTTAACGCCGCGGGCTACGGCGCAGGCGGTGGGGCTGGCAGCAGCGATTGCCGGACGGTCGGCGGGACTGGTGGCGGCTTCTTTTGCCGGTATCCTGCGCCATCGGGCGGCGGAACACATGCCGTCTTCTCGCTGCATCGCGGTAGAGGGCGCTCTGTATGAGAAATTTCCTGGCCTTTCTGTGACCGTCTCTCGGGCGCTGACGATTTTTTTGCAAGGGAGCGGCATTACACCGCCGTCGGTCTGCCTCGTGCGCGGCGGGGCGACCATCGGCGCAGCTCTTTCCGCGGCGATGGCAGAGGAGGCGTGAGGGTGGATTCTTCGCGGTGGCTTTCCCCGCGCGGGAAGGGGATCGTGTATGCGCTTTTGGGCGGAAGCCTGTGGGGCGTTGGCGGCGTGGCCGGGGAATACCTTCTGATGGAGCGGGGGGTATCGGCGGCGTGGCTCACCGCCACCCGACTTCTCCTCGGCGGATTTCTTCTTTTAGCGGTAGAGGCTCTTCGAAAACGGCGTCTGCTTTTTTCCGTTTGGCAGGAACCGGGTCTTTGTCAAAGCCTCTTTCTTTTTGGGATCTTGGGGATGTTGGCCACCCAGTATTGCTATTTTGCTGCCATCAAGGCCAGTAATGCGCCGACGGCTACTATCCTGCAATTCTTGAATCCCATCCTCATCCTTGGCTGGTACTGGCTGAGTGAGCGGCGTTGGCCGCGGGGGCGGGAACTCTTATGTATTTTGGGTGCACTCGTAGGGACACTTTGCCTCGTCACCCGGGGCAATTTTGGGACGTTGGCGGTTTCGGGGGCGGCGCTTTTTTGGGGCCTCTTGTCGGCGGGGGCGGCGGCGGTTTACACGATTCAGCCGCGGCACATGATCACGCACCATGGTACGCCGCTGATCGTCGGCTGGGGCATGATGGTGGGAGGCCTATGCTTTTTGCCGCTGGCGCGGCCCTGGGGGGAAGCTGTGCCGGGGGATATCGTCTTTGGGGGCGCGTACACATTCGTCATTATTTTTGGGACGGTGCTGTCCTTTTCTTTGTACTTAATGAGTACCACCTACATCGCGCCGGCGGAGACCAGCCTCTTAGGCGCGGTGGAGCCGGTGGTATCGGTGCTGTTTTCCCTGTGGCTCTTTTCGTTCCTCTTGAACGGGTGGGAACTTTTTGGCATGGCGCTCATCTTGGGCACCGTGATCGTGGTGACGCGGGGATAGAGAGTGTGAGAGTGAGATTCCGTTTGCCGGAGACGGCGGGCAGGGTTTCAACTGCTTTTAGATAAGATTTTCGCGGCGAATGGTCGGGACGGATTGCCTAAAGGGGTTCATCGGTGCTATACTGTCTAAGAGCGTCAGAAGATTTTGACCGAGGGTTCGGAGAGCGGAATGGAGGTCATCGTTTGGGGACGGGAAAGTATAAGCGGGTCGTATTGAAGCTGAGCGGCGAGTCGCTGGCTGGGGAGCAGGGCTTTGGGATCAATCCCGACGTGGTGGAGGATATCGCGGTGCAGATCCGGGAGATTCGCCGCCATGATATTGAGTGCGCGGTGGTAGTCGGCGGCGGCAATATTTGGCGGGGACTGGCGGGAAGTGCCAAGGGCATGGATCGGGCGACGGCAGACTACATGGGGATGTTGGCCACAGTGATGAACGCGCTGGCCCTTCAGGATGCCTTGGAGAACAAGGGCGTGGTGTCCCGGGTGCAGAGTGCCATCGATATGCGGCAGATCGCTGAGCCGTATATCCGGCGCAAAGCGATACGTCACATGGAAAAGGGGCGGGTCGTCATCTTCGGAGCGGGGACGGGCAATCCGTATTTTTCG
>CAJPQU010000105.1 GCA_905372875.1 uncultured Schwartzia sp.
GAAGGATCTCCGCCAGCCAATCCCGCTTTTCCGGCTTCTTTCCCGCCGCGTCCTGCTTCTTCATCGTCCGCCCCGTGCCTTCCCTTCCGTTCCCCCGTTCGCTCACTACTTTAAAGGATACCACAGAATAAGGAATTTTCCCACTCCCCCATAAAAGGCTGTCTTTTTGCCCCAAACCCACGCCCCGCTAACCATTGCGCCCGGCCACCGAACGTGATACAATTTCCCCAAAGGAGTGTACTTATGGCTCGAACTGAAACCTTACATGTGCGCCTTGAGCCCAATCTTCGGGCCTCGGTAGAAGATACCCTGCACAACCTGGGACTCTCCGCCTCGGAAGCCGTAAATATATTTTTTCATCAAATTCTCCTTCACGGCGGCCTTCCCTTCCCCGTACAGGCCCCACGCCTGCGTGCTGAGACCCTCGCCGCATTGAAAGAGTCCGACGCCATCGCGTCGGGACAAATCGCTGCCAAGACCTACCACAGCGCCGAAGAACTGATACGCGAAGCTAAGGCTGAGGTCTATGCTGAGGATTAAGTGAGCCAGCAGTCATGCCAAGCTGTTTCGACGGTAATCCCCATCTGTACGAATAAGGGGATTTTTTAGGAAGCACCGATAAAATGAAGTCCGTCAAATGGACGCAGACTTTTCGTCCTATCCAGGAGACAAACCGGACGCATAGCAAGGCTATGCGGAGGATTGGCCGACGCAGAGAAGGCGGAAAAGATGCCCCAAGATGGCGATGCTGCATTTATCCGTGCTTCCTTTGTTCGCCTATTCCCTGCTAACACCAAAAAGGAGTTTTCCATGAAAGGATCGGAAATTTTAGCGCATGTGGATCACACGCTGCTCCGCCCCACTGCTTCGTGGGAAGAAATCAAAACGCTGCTCCAGGAGGCCAAAAACTGTCATACCGCCTCCGTCTGCCTTCCCGCCGCCTACGTGGCCCCGGCCTATCAGGCCATCGGCGGCGACGTCCCCATCGGCACCGTCGTGGGCTTCCCCTTGGGCTACGACACGGCGGGAACCAAAATCAGCGCCGCCCGGCAGGCGATCAACCACGGCGCGGCGGAAGTGGACGCCGTGGTGAACCTCACTGACGTAAAAAACGGCGCCTTCGACAAAGTCACCGCCGAAATCGCCGCCCTTAAAGAGGCCGTCGGCGCACACATCCTAAAGATTATCATCGAAACCTGCTATCTTACTGAAAAAGAAAAGATCGCCCTCTGCCGATGCGTCACCGACGGAGGCGCGGATTTCATCAAAACCTCCACGGGCTTTGGCCCCGCCGGCGCTGCCCACGAGGACATCGCCCTCTTTCGCCGCCACATCGGCCCGAAGGTGCGAATCAAAGCGGCCGGCGGCATCCGCACCATCGCTGACATGAAGCGCTATTTGGAAGAAGGCTGCCAGCGGTTGGGGTGCAGCGCCGCCGTGGGCCTTCTCCAAGGACGGGAAACCGAAGATTTTTAGACCTCGATGGGAAGGGTAACACATGAACGCACTTTCGACAACGAGAAATGTTCCGACAAAAATTGAACTGCCGCATTTTTCCGTTGACACGGCGTACGGCGGCTCCCAGGACTGGTGCCCGAGCCGTTGGATGAAGTTAGGCGGCTGCGCCGCCGTCACCGCTTGCGACAGCGCTATCTATTTTACCCTGTTCAAAGGCCGGCAGGGACTGTATCCCTACCCCACCGAAAAGATTGCCCGCCAGGAATATGTCGATTTCACCGACATCATGAAGCCGTATCTCAAGCCCCGCTTAGGCGGCATTGACCGGCTGGAGACTTACATCGAAGGCTTCGGACAGTTCCTGCGCGATCGCGGCGAGACCGGCATAGAGATGCGCCCGTGGCCGGGGGAAAGCAGCCTGCCGGAAACAAAAGCGGCCGTCCAAAAACAGATCGACAGCGGCTGGCTCATCCCCTGCCTCACCCTCCGGCACAGCCACCCTTCCATGGAAGACTATGATTGGCACTGGTATCTCCTGAATGGCTATGAGGAACGGGACGGCAAATTTTTCGTCAAAGCCGTCACCTTCGGCGCCTGGCGGTGGCTGGATCTCACCGTGCTGTGGGACACGGGACACAAGCAGAAGGGCGGTCTCATCCTCTATGACCTATCCTGATACCGTCGCGGGCACCTTCATTGACCGGCCGAACCGCTTCATCGCCCGGGTGAACATCGGCGGCGGCGTAGAAACCGTTCATGTCAAAAACACCGGCCGGTGCCGGGAGCTTTTGCTGCCAGGCGTCCCCGTGGTTCTCGCGGCCTCGGAAAATCCGAAGCGCAAGACGCGCTATGACCTCGTCGCCGTGAAAAAAGCCGGGCGCGGCTGGGTCAATATCGACAGCCAGGCGCCGAACAAAGTCGTGGGAGAATGGCTGGCCCAACAAGCCTACGACCGGATTCAGCCCGAATACGCCTACGGAGAATCCCGCCTCGACTTTTACCTGGAAAAGGGGCGGCGGCAGTACCTCTTAGAAGTCAAAGGCTGCACCTTGGAAATCGACGGCGTGGGCTATTTCCCCGATGCGCCGACCCAGCGGGGCGTGAAGCATATCCGCGAGCTCATCAAGGCCGCGCAGGATGGCTATACCTGTACCATCGCTTTTGTGATCCAGATGAACGGCATCCGCGAAGTGCGTCCCAACACAGCCACCCACCCGGAATTCGGCGCCGCCCTCTCCGAGGCGAAACGCGCCGGCGTCCACGTCGTATTTCTCTGCTGCGAAGTCCGAAAAGCCTCGCTGCGCATTGTGGAAAGCATCCGGGGATAGAACCCTGTTTGTCTGCCGCGGCCGCGCGATAGGAACGAAAGAATCGCCATATCCGAATATAGCTGTCGCCGTACAAACTTTTGTACGGCGATTTTTTATATCTCCAATGCGGCGCGCGGTGTGCAGGAAAACTTTGTAAAACGGGACCGGTAAACCTTCAATAAATACGCTTTTTATATTATAATATGAAATGTGCTTTAAATTAATATTATCCCTATTTTAGAAACAGGAACGCAGCATGGAACGGGAGGCAGATCATGAAAAAGAGCAAGAACAGGAAATATCTGAAAGCCCTTAGTGTAAACATCATTCTGGCCCTTCAACTGAATACCGTCGCCTTCGCGGCGGACACCACGGCGGTTCCGGACGCCTCGGAGGGAAAAGCGCCCATCATTGAGAGCGCGGCCAATGATACGGTGATCGTAGATATCCGCACCCCCAACGAAGCCGGCCTCAGCCATAATCAGTATCAGGATCTGCAAGTGGGCAGCTCCGGGATCATTTTCAATAACTCTCGGGACATCACCCCCACCCAATTAGCCGGATATATCACCGGCAATCCGAACATCGGGCGGACCGGCGCCGACGTCATTCTCAACGAAGTCACCGGACGAAACATCACAAATCTCAACGGCTTTATCGAAGTCGCCGGCAAACAGGCCGATGTCGTCATCGCCAATCCCAACGGCATCGTGGGGAATAATTTTGGCTATATCAATACCGGCCGAGCCATCCTCACCACCGGGAATCCGCAAATCGATCCCTCGGGCCGGCTGGCCGGATTTGTGGTAAAGTAACAAAGGACAATGGTCAGCTAACCCTGAACGCCAAGCGCGACATCACCCTCACCGGCGAAAACGTCAATATCACGGCCGCGCCGGAAAACTACGCCTACACCTACACCCATAAAGAAAAACAAAGCGGCCTCACCGTAAGCCTCGGCGGCGGCGTCCTCGGGCAGCTGACGGAAAACATCATACAGCCGCTCGAAAGAGCCGCCACGGCCCAGGACGAAAGGCTGAAAGCCCTGAGCGCGATCAAAGCCGCCAGCCATATCCATGAGATTCCCAAGGCCATCGAGCAGATCAAGGACGGAAACCAGGCCATCGCCAATCTCAATATCGGGATAGGCAAAAGCGAAAGCCAGACAACGATCGAAAGCAACACCGTCGCCGCGCACGAAAGCAGCGTGGCCGCCGGCAAAGACGTCAACATCACCGCCGCCAAAAAAGACATCAACATCGTCGGCTCCGACGTGACGGGAGAAAATGTAAACCTCACGGCCAAAGGAGACATCAACATCACCGCCGCCAGCCAAAGCAATGTAACCAACACCGAATCCAGGAGCAGCAGCGCCTTTGCCGGCGCCAGCATCGGCCTGGGCACCGGAACCGTCGGCGTCGCCGTATCGGCCGGCAGGGGAAAAGAAACCATCGACGAAAACAGCACCGCCTACAAGAAAAGCACCGTAACCGCCAGAGAACAGCTGACCATAACCAGCGGCGAGGATACCAATATCATCGGCTCTAAAGTCATCGGCAACAAAGTCAAAGCCGACATCGGCGGCGACCTCAATATTGAGAGTCTCCAGGAAACGAACCGCTACCGGTCAGACAGCGTAAACGGCGGCTTCGGCTTCAATACCGCCCTGGGGAAAAACCCCGGCAGCACCCTCTCCGTCTCCGCGAACATCGGCAAGACCTCCTCGGACTACCGGAGCGTGACCGAGCAGGCCGGCATCTATGCCGGCAAAGAAGGCTTTGACATCACCGTAGGAAATAACACGGACCTCAAAGGCGCCGTCATCGCCAGCGAAGCGGAAAAAGAGAAAAACCGCCTCACCACCGGCACCCTCTCCTTCAGTGACCTCAGCAACAAAGCCGAATACGAATCCAAGGGGATCGGGCTGACCCTTAACGCCAACAAGACCAGCGGCGATCAGCCCGCCACCGAAGGAGAGAAAGGCCTCATCCCCAATATCCCGGCGAAAGTCAGCGACGACGCCGAAAGCACCACCAAGAGCGCGGTGTCCGAAGGAACCATCACCGTAACCAAACCGGAAAAGCAAAAACAGGATGTGGCAACCCTCAATCGAGATACAAAAGAGACCCTGAACCAGCTGGATCCCATCTTCGATATAGAAAAGATCAGAGAAAATCAGGAAACCGCGGCTCTCTTTGGCGAGCTTGCGGCGAACGGAATCCATGTCGTCGCCGAAAAGAACCACTGGAAAGACGGCAGCCCAGAGAAAATCGCCCTCCATGCCGCCGTAGGCGCTGTCCTGGCCGATCTGACCAACGGCAATGCAGCAGCCGGGGCAATCGCCGGCGGAAGCACGGAATACCTGGCGAAAGCCATCCTGAAAGCCAGCAAGGGAGACAAGGCCCAGGCCCAATGGATCGCCATGATCGTAGGCGCCGCCATGAGCAAAGCCACCGGCGGCAACGCTCAATTAGGGGCCATGGTGGCGATTAATGCGATTAAGAATAATGAACTCTATACCAAAGAAGAACTCCAGGAACTTCTGCGAGATAATGAATGGGGAGAACAACTCTGCAAAATCAAAGGCATAGACCCCACTCCGGAAAATATCGCGGAGATAGAGAATACTGCTTTAAACAAAATAGAAGAAACCAGGCATTTAAAAATCCACGCCTATATGGTCTACGGCGAAGGTGGCGTAACCAAGGGCATAGGGGTAGGTGCCGGAGTCTTATTGGATGCGAACGGTAACCCCTATGCGACAGGAGATGGCAGTTTCTCTAAAGGCATAGCGACGCCGCTCAATGGAGAAGTGTGCGCCATAACGATCATTCCTTTGGATAGTACACTGAAATTAAATGACGCAGTTATAATGGAAATTCTTACCGGTAAAAGCGTCGGCCTCACGGGCTACGCGGGGGTCGGCGGAGGATTGTCCGCACCCATAGACAGTAAATATCAAGGAAGAGCAGTAATTTTGAAACGAGGCTTCGGTAGCCCTCAGATAGGGGTAGGGATAGGAGCAACAGACCTTGTAGACACGATCGTAGAGCGCAGGAAGGAGGGCCCTTTCATTGAAGATTGAAATGTTTGGGAAGGAAAGGGAATTTACACTCAAGGGCTTCCTGTTCTTCATAGGGAAATTCCTCTTGTTATACAGCCTCATGAAAATGCATTCGTACTATGTATATCAGGCGAATGCGGAAGGAGTGTCCAAAATGCAGGCGGCCATTCCGGCGGTCGTATCCATGGATGGCACGGAATCCCTTCCTGAAAAAATAGAAATGGTATCCAGAACCAGAGGATTTTATTCTGGAAGTGGTCAAATCGATGAAAAGGCAAGCGAAAAAGAGATCGTCACACATTATAAAAACGAATTTCAAAAATACGGCTGGAAATATATCGGCAAATATTATTCGGAAACCTTTTTCCTTTTCCCGCGCTCAAATGATAACAAATGGTATTATTATTGTTTTGAAAAAGAGGGCGATTATTTTATGTCTCTAAGCATAAAAAGAGGTGCCATTAACTTTGATGGCACAAGGACAATAATATTTCACATTGGCTTAAAAGAAGATTGGGGACTCGGCAACTATCGCAAAATAGAGGATGAGTAGCCGTAACAGAGCCATGCCCTATCATCACCCGTAGGCAGGAGGGGCCTTTCATTGAAGATTGACATATTTGGTAAAGAAAGAGAGATTACTTTAAAAGACTGTCTTATCGTAATAGGGGAAATACTCTTATTATACGGCTTCATTGAATTACAGGTATACTTTGATGGTGAAGCAAATGCGGAAGGAATGGCCAAAATGCAGGCGGCCATTCCGGCAGTCGTCTCCATGGATGGCACCGAATCCCTTCCTGAAAAAATAAAAATGGTATCCAGAACCAGAGGGTTTTATTACGGAAGGTGTCATATTAATGAAAAGGCCAGCGAAAAAGACATCGTCAAGCATTACAAAAGTGAATTTCAAAAATACGGATG
>CAJPQU010000106.1 GCA_905372875.1 uncultured Schwartzia sp.
GTCATGATCCGAGGCGTCCGAGATCATCTATGATGCGCGGACGCCTCGGATCATGACTACCCCCGCCTATACGGCCTATGTGAAGATCGCCGAAGGTTGCGACCATCGCTGCGCTTTTTGTGCCATTCCCCTTATTCGCGGGCGTTACCGCAGCCGCACCCTGGAAGATATTCGGGCGGAAGTGGAGCGGTTGGCAGCGGCGGGCGTGAAGGAGATCAACCTCATCGCACAGGACAGTACGAATTACGGGCGCGATCTCTACGGGGCCCCCACGCTCTCCCGGCTGCTTCGGATGCTCTGCCAGGTGGAAGGGGTGCGTTGGCTGCGGATTCTCTATGCGTATCCCCGCTTTTTTACCGATGAGCTCATCGAAACCATCGCGGCGGAGCCGAAGATCTGCAAATACATTGATCTCCCCCTGCAACACGCCCATGACGCGGTGTTGCGCAGTATGCGCCGGGCAGACGACCGGGCTATGATTGAGGCGCTTTTGGACAAAATTCGCGCCCGTATTCCCGAGGCGGTCATTCGTTCCACTTTTATTGTGGGTTTCCCCGGAGAGACAGACGCTCAGTATCAGACCCTGCGGCGCTTTTTGGAAAAGCAGCGCTTCGATCAGGTGGGGGTATTCACCTATTCCCAAGAAGAAGGAACGCCTGCCGCCGCTATGGGCGGACAAGTGGCCGAGGACGTCATGCAGGAGCGCTATCATGATCTCATGAGCCTTCAGAGCAAGATTTCCGAAGAAACCAATCATTCCTTGGAGGGGCGCGTGTTAGAGGTATTAGTAGAGGGCCGGGACGAGGAGCAGGAAAATATCGCTTACGGCCGATCATACCGGGAAGCGCCGGAAGTGGACGGGCAGATCTATATCGAAGGAGACACGGGGAGCCGCCCGGGGGATATGGTCAAAGTACGGATATTGCAGGGTTTTGCCTATGATATCGTAGGCGAGCGGGTGGAAGGCTGACGGAGAAGGCGGACGATGAATACGGGAATCATGAGCGAACAGCCGGAGGTGCGGGTGGGCCGCCTGCTCACGGCGGAACATCTTACCATCGCTGCGGCGGAATCCTGTACGGGTGGTCTTTTGACCAGCCGCTTGACAGATGTGGCGGGAAGTTCCGCCTACGTCAAGGGATCGGTGGTCTCCTATACCAACGAGGTCAAAGCTGCGCTGCTGGGTGTCGAAGAGGAACTGCTGAAAACGCTGGGGGCGGTATCGGAGCCGGTGGCCCGAGCGATGGCGGAGGGGGTTCGGCGGCGTATGAGAACGGATATTGGCGTCGGCATTACCGGGCTGGCCGGGCCGGGCGGCGGTACGCCTGAGAAGCCGGTGGGCCTTGTTTTTGTTTCCGTGGCTGGGGCCCAGGGCACTGATGTCCGGCGTTTCCTTTTTTCCGGTGATCGCCGTGCCATCAAAGGGCAGGCGGCCGAGGCAGCCCTTACCATGATGGAGGAGTATCTGATGAAAGGGCCTTCTCACGGGACTGTTTCCCGGTGATTTTCCCAAGCGGTCAGACTTCACCCGCTTTTCAGGAAACCTTGTTAGCATACGTCGTATTCTACGATCAACATACGAGATTATAAAAACACCGCAGGGAGGTTTTTTCATGGATTGGAAAAAGACGTTGACGATGACCATCGCCGCAGGAACGGCAGCTTTTTCACTGGGCGTTTCGTCCACTGCGGCGGCGCCGGAAGAGTCCGCTGCCGAAACGACCGCGGAGGAAGCGTCGATGACCACCGGCAAAGAGACGACGCCAGAAGCCGCGCCTGCCGCCGTATCGGAACCGTCGTCGGTGGAAGAGCCTGTAACAGCAGAGTCGTCGCCCGCCACGGCGCAGGGAGAGACCCGGCAGCTTTCTCCGGAAGAGGCGTTGGAACTCTATCGGGACCATGGCGTTAAATATACCAGTCAGCGTTACGGCTACAGCATCATTTGCCCGAAAAAGCCCAATGTTATCCCCGCCAGCCTATTGGTGGAGGGGGCAAAGGGGGATGTGCTGATCTTTGAAAACGACGGCTACGATATTAAGAATGCTTGGGTCGTTTTAACGGATGCTTTTGACGACGCGGAGCTGCCCTCGGATATAGGGCAGAAATCGGAAGCCGAACAAAAGGCGTACATCGACCATCTGATGAACACAGCGGGTTATGAATTTGTGCGTCTGACCCAGGTGGCCGGTTCTACCGGTGTTTACGCTGTCACTGCTAAAGAGATCGACGTGGACACCAATGGGGATGGGCAGACGGACGACACAATGGTCGCGGAAAATCAGGGGATAAAAACCTTCTTCCGCGGCCAGTTCGGCGGCCGGTTCTCCGTTCAGCTCATCGACAATCCGGAACTCTCGCAGGCCGGGATCAGCCTGTATCAGCTGGGGCTTTTAACTTTTCAAGAGTGGCCCAGCGCCGTGCAGGACGGACAAAACGTTGCCAAGGATAAGGATGGAAAGACGGCAGGGGATAAGAAAGAGAAGAAGGACAAAACAAAGCAGAAATGAGATGACGAAAAAACGGCCGCGGTCAACAGGACGAAAGCATAGCTTATTTGAGCAAGAAAACGGCAAAGAAAAATCCTCGAAATCCCTTGATATAAGGGGATTCGAGGATTTTCTGCATATTGTGTTTGCGGCCGGTTTGTATTTACGCTGTGGCCGGTGTTTAGAAGCGCACCCGGTAGCCTAAGGTGAAATTGGTAGCTAAGGCGACATATCGGGATAAGACGTGGGAGGTGATGTCGGATCGGTTGAAGAGATTGTCCACGTTCAGATAGACCTCGTGATCGGTACGGGGGCGGTAAGAAAGATTAAGGCCAGTGATAAAGAGCGGACGTACGCCTTCCTGATAGCTTTCTAACACGCGGTCGTAGAGGTAGCTGCCGCTTAATGCGCAGCTCCATTTATCTTTTTGATACTGCACGCCGCCGGTCAGTTGGACGCGTCCGTAGCTTCTCTGCCAGCCTTTTTTAGGATAGCGGGCATCATAAAACTGCGGATTGCTGTAGGATATGCCCCAATTTGCACTCCAGCCGTTTTTACCGGCGATATCGCAGGTAAGCTCCACCCCTAAGTTGCGGGTGTCTTCGTTCATGGCAATATCTTCGTCGACGCCGCCGATTTTGACCGTCTGCAGGCGGATGAAATCCTTCACGTCGCTTTTGAACAGCGCCAATTTCCATTGGTGGCCGCCAGAAATATGCTTGACCCCTGTCTCGTAATGCCAGCCGATTTCCGGACGTATGCCGGGATTGGCAATGGTGGATCCCTTGCCGTACATGTCGCCCATGGTGGGCAGGGTGAAGGACTTGCTCACGCTGGCATACAGGCTGGTGGTGCCATTCATTTTATAGAGATACTGGATCTGGGGCGTGAACTCGCTGTACTCCGTCCCGTCCGGCGTGCCGCTGGTCCAAGTTTCCCGGGCGCTCAGGATCGTCGAATGATGGTCGTCAAAGGGATGGGTCCAAGAAGCGAAAAACGACGACACGTTGCGGGCGTAATCGACATGTGTCGGCGGGTAATATTTATCAAATCGACCGTTACCTTTCCATTTTGGTTTGTTCGTTTCGGAATGGTCATAGGACTCGCGGTACGCATTTAATCCCACGAGGTATGTATCGCGCCCTGCGTGGAACTCCTTCTGGACGTCGAACCCGAAAACCTTATCGGTGGATTCGTAAACGTAGGTTCTATCCAATATGCCCAGCAAAACGGAAGAGTTCCACGCCGCATAGTTCCAATAGGTGTAGTCGGTGGTGCCGTGGGCCTTATGATAAAACAGGTTCGCCTGCCAGCCGTCCTTCGCGTAATGGAGGCGGAGCTTATACTCGTCGTCGGTATTTTCACGAAAATCGTAAATGGCCGGCGTGGGCTTATACGCGTAATGATAACTCCGTTTATAGTCGTGCCGGGCGTAGTCCGCTTGGAATTTCCAAGCGTCGTCGAATTTATAGGTAAGGGAAAAAATCTCCTTGTGGCCGCCCTCGAAATTGAAATATTTGGAACTGTACCGATTTTTTGTGACGCTGGGCAGGCTCACATGAGAACGAGCCCCCATTTTTTCGTAGGCCGCCCCAATGCCAAATTTGCCTTCCTGTAAAGACAGCGAGTGTTTCTGCTGGCCGAAATTGCCAAAGGCGACGGTGGCGGTATTGGCTTTTTTCTCCCGGGTGATGATGTTGATTACGCCGCCGGTGGTGTCGCTGCCGTATAAAACAGCGCCGCCTCCCCGGATGACTTCGATCCGATCGACATCGTTCAGTGAGATGTTGTCTAAATCATAATAGCCGGTGCGGACGTTTAGCGGAACGCCGTCCACCATGACCAAGGTGCCGCGGCGTTTGCCGCGGATCAAAAACTCTCCGCCGCCCGAACCGACGGTTTCTGCTTTATAGATGATGCCCGTGGCGTAGCGCAGGGCGCCTTCCACGGTGGTGGCGCCCGTAGCCTCTAACTGCTTGTGGCTGTAAACGCTGGTGGTGGCCGGAACGTCTAAATCTTTTTTCTCATAGCGTGCCGCCGTGACGACGATGGGATCCAGCGTATAAAGTAGATCGGGTTCCTCTGCCGTGGATGCGTCAGCGGCACCGGCCATCGGCAGGAAAGAGGAAAGACTTACCAATATGCCGGACAGAATCGCCTTTCGGTTTATCGTTTTCATGTGGATATCGACCACCTTTTTAAAATGAATTTTATGTTGACGTAATCCTATGTTATGTACAAACTTTTGTCAACCTCCCCGGGGGCTTTTTCGCGCTGGTCTAAAATACCTATTTTTTACCGTTGTTCTGCTGCGCCGCTCTTTCTGTGAGAAATAGATTGAAATCCGTCGGGGGCTATGGTATAATTTCTCTCGATGCAAAAAACACACGCGGGTTGCTGTCTGCCCTGTGCTCTTCGGAGTGGTGCGGACGATGAGGCCGGCGGAGGAAAAAACAGGAGGTGCATCCTCATGGGAGTAATTTCCATGAAACAATTATTGGAAGCTGGCGTTCACTTTGGACACCAGACTCGGCGCTGGAATCCGAAAATGGCGAAGTACATTTTTACGGAGCGCAACGGGATTTACATCATCGATTTGCAGAAGACGGTCCGCAAGGTGGATGAAGCGTACAATTTCCTGCGCAGTGTGGGCGAGAGCGGCAAGTCGGTGCTGTTTGTCGGCACGAAGAAGCAGGCGCAGGAAGCCGTCAAGGAAGAGGCGGCAAAGGCCGGTCAGTTCTATGTCAACGAGCGTTGGCTCGGCGGGATGCTGACAAACTTTCAGACCATCCAGAAGCGTATCAAACGCCTAAAAGAGCTGGAGCAGATGGAAGCGGACGGCACTTTTGACGTCCTGACGAAGAAGGAAGTGCAGTCGCTGCGTCATGAGATGGGGAAGCTGACGAAATATCTGGGCGGCATCAAGGAGATGAACCGCCTGCCGGGGGCGCTCTTCGTGGTCGATCCACGCAAGGAACGCATTGCTGTGGCCGAGGCCAGAAAGCTGCGCATTCCCATCGTGGCCATCGTGGATACGAACTGTGATCCTGACGAGATCGATTACGTTATTCCGGGCAACGACGACGCCATCCGTGCCGTCCGGCTCTTGACGGGCCGCATGGCGGACGCCGTCATGGAAGGCCGTCAGGGACAGGATGATCAGGGCGACGAAAGCGAAACGGAAAAGGCGAAAGAAGCGTAAGATAGAAGAATGGAGCGAAAGGGGTAAGGGAGTTTATCCCTTACCCCTTTCTATACGGAAAGAAGGAAACGATATGGCACAGATTACAGCGGCAATGGTAAAAGAACTGCGGGAGACCACTGGCGCAGGGATGATGGACTGCAAAAAAGCGCTGATGGAAACGGACGGCGATAAACAGAAAGCTATCGATTATTTGCGGGAGAAAGGGATCGCTAAAGCAGCCAAAAAGGCTGACCGCGTGGCAGCCGAGGGCGCCGTCGGCGCCTTCGTGGACGACGCGGCGAAGGTAGGAGCGCTGGTGGAGGTCAACTGTGAAACGGATTTTGTAGCCAATACGGATAAGTTTCACGCGCTGGTGGATAAAGTGGCAAAGCATATCGCGGCGGAGAATCCGGAGGATATGGAGGCACTGAACGCCAGTATCATAGAGGGAAAACCGGTGGCGGAATTTATTAAGGAGTCTATCGCTGCCATTGGTGAGAAGATCGATATCCGTCGCTTCACGCGCTACGAGACAGCAGGACGCCTTACCAGCTACATCCACATGGGCGGGAAGATCGGCGTTTTAGTGGATCTTTCCGGCGGCACGGCGGAGCTGGGCAAGGATATTGCTATGCAGGTGGCGGCAGCCAATCCTTCCTGCATCGAACGTTCGCAGGTGGATCCTGCGGCGCTGGAGCACGAGCGGGAGGTCCTCAAAAAACAGGCTCTTGAGGAAGGGAAACCGGCGAACATCGTAGAAAAAATGGTAGAGGGCCGTATTGGCGCCTATTACAAGGAGGTCTGCCTCCTGGAGCAGCCTTTCGTCAAGGAGCCGAAGCAGTCTGTGGCGAAAGTGCTGGGGGACGTACAGGCGCTGCGGTTCGCCCGCTATCAGCTGGGCGAAGGCATTGAAAAGAAACAGGAAGATTTCGCGGCGGAGGTCATGGCGCAGGTGAAGTGAGCCGGACGCGGCGCGAAGGAAAAAACAGGCGGCCGCCGCAGGAATATTTTCCGCGGCGGCCGCCCGTTTT
>CAJPQU010000107.1 GCA_905372875.1 uncultured Schwartzia sp.
ATGTCAGCGGGAGTGGCTTCCCAGCGCCGATCATTGTAGGCGAGGATCACCGCCGGGGATATGAGTTTTTCATCAACGTACCGGGTGATCTCGCGCTGCGCTTCCGCTTTCGTCAGTCCGCTCAAAGGATGTCCGGCGAAGGTCAGGCCGAAAGCCATGAGATCCTGCCGAAGGAAGCCGACAATGAGGCCGGCCAGCGACACCCCTACGAGCAGGGTAATGAAGGCGCAGAAAGCAGCGAAGATGCCCAGCGGACGAATCGCTTTCATCCGTAGGACTCCTTTGCGGCAGGCCCTTCCTCGCCGCAAAAAATAAAGCAGCGCAGAAAAGGGCCGATGGATAAAAAAGGCTGCCGCAGGATACGACAGCCGGAAAGATTAAACCGTTACTGAATATTCATGGAAAGCTCGATGAACTTATTGGCAAGTTTTGCCTTTTGGAGGACTTCCTCGGTGATATCGCCGCCGGCTTTGACGATGAGAACGCCGCTGTCCGTCTTAATGTCCCGGGCCGCCTTTTTCCCTAACAGGAAACGGCGATGACGCTCCTCCGTAGCCTTATCAGCGGCGGATTCGGCCGGCTTCGCTGGTTCCGGCTTCGCCTCCGGCGCCGGGGCGGGTTTTTCCTCCGCTTTGGGGGCAGGAGCGGGCGCCGGCGCCTTCACCGGTTCCGGCGCGGGAGCGGGTTTCCCTGCCCCTTTGGGCGCAGGGGGCACAGCAGCCGTCACGGGGTTAGTTTTTTTTTCTTCTTCGTCCGTAGGATCGATGACCGTCACTTGCTTACCGAAAATGGAAATCTGCTCGGCGGTAATCTCCGATTCCGAGCCGTCAGGAGCAACGATGGCGCATTTCTCCACCTTGCCGCCGTCGCCGATGTAAATCTCCGACACCTTGCCCTGAATGGTACCGGACTTGGTGATGGCCTTGGTGCCAATGATGCGGATGTTGGCGTCCATCATCGCCTCATAATCGCTGGCGTCTTCCAGGGTCAGGATGTTCTCACTGGAGGTGATGGTGACAGCATCATGGCCGATGGCGATGACGGAAGAATACGGCAGCAGCTTGACGCCACGATACCAGTCCTCGTCCTCGATGGTGATGGCCGCAACGACACCGTTTTTCGCGTCGATGAGGAGCGTCTTGCTCATGCCCAGCTCGCGCCCCTCGGTGATGCTGATGATCGGCAGGTTAAGAATTTCTACGCTTTTTTTGGTCATTTAGATGTTCCTCCTGTGCGTTGATATTTTTCGGACCATCGGACGGCGAAAGCGTTTTCGATCTCGCGGCGATAATCCGGGGGGATTTGAGAAAACGGGGTATTCGGTATCCGATGACGGGTCAGAATATGTAAAACCGTATTGAGATAGGCGATATTCTTCTGGAACTCCTCCGCCATGC
Organism: uncultured Schwartzia sp.; assembly: GCA_905372875.1. Taxonomy (GTDB): domain Bacteria; phylum Bacillota; class Negativicutes; order Selenomonadales; family Selenomonadaceae; genus CAJPQU01. The sequence continues at coordinate 1,398 of CAJPQU010000107.1, forward strand.
CGCTCTGCTCCTTGACCGCAGCCAGCCGCAGGGCGCTGTGATAAGCGCTGACCGCTTCCGCGTAATCGCCGGACTCCTTATAAATATTGCCTAATTCCATGACAATAAAGGGCGCGTACGGGTCGCTGCGGAATTTCCCCAGCGCTTGATGATACGCCAGAATCGCGCCGGAAACGCAGCCTTCGGCACGCTTTTTGAACGCGTAATCCAAATAATCGTCTAACGTACGGAGCCGGGCCAATTCAAGGCCGATGGGAGGCGTTTTAAACGGCACACGCTGCTTGCCCGCGGCCGTCGATACGGTGTCCGCCGGCGGCGTCCACCTTGGCGCCGCCATCTTTCCTGTTCCCAGACCGCCGACCCACGTCTTTCCCTTGACGGGAGAGCGTCGCTTGCCTCCATACTGTCCTTTGGGGCCCCGGTTTTTCCCGGCAGGCCGCACCGAACGAAAAGAATCGGAAGCAGGCGGCAGTGCGGCCACGTGGGCCAAGAGCGGCTCCGAGGGAGCATCTTCAGCGGCGGCCGCCTCGCTCCTGATCGGCTCAGCCAGGGTTCTTTCCTCAGCAGCCAGCCTTTCCTCTGCTGCGGCACTCGCGGCCGCCGAAACAAGATCATCGTCATGCGGCGGTGCAGGGAACGCGGCCGTCGACGCCTTAGGAGAGGACGACTGCCCCGAAAGTCCTGGCGATACAGGCTCCACCCCCGGCAGAGATTCTTTATCCCGCTGCGGGGTACCCAAAGAATCTTCGGGTCCGACCACCGGTCGGCCATCTGACAGCCGCCCCGCCTCTGATTCTGGAGAGTCGACGACGCTCACGGCAGGCGCTGTTCGGGATTCTTCCTTTGGCGCAACGCTGCTCTTCAGGGCTGACGCTTCCTCTATCACAGGGGGCGACCCCTTGGCGGTTTCTTCTATCGGCAGCAAAAGAGCGGCCGTCTTTTCCGAAGGGTCTGTCCGTCCATCGCCTTTACCGCGGGCAGACGGGGTCATCGCGGACTCTGCGGCGGTCAAGCCGCCTATCGCGGCGCGGCTGCCGACGAGAAGCTTGGCTGCCGCTTCGCGGGAGGAAGTCTTCCTCTTGTGCCGCCGCGCCTTCTTCTTCGCGGAGCTCCTTACGATATCCTGCCCGCCGCCGGCCAGACAAACCGCTTCCGCAAAAACCACCGGCAGTAAAGCGGCGGAAGCCCCTTCTGCCACCACGCCATTCTCTTCTTCCTCAAAAAGGGCGTCCTCGGAAAGCCTCCCTTCCTCTCCGGCCAATACCGGCGCGTGCCGCCGCAGCAGGTACTCATTAAAGAGAGTCACCAGCGCCGCGGATATCAAAACCAAAACGACAACCACCATCAGATGATCGAGGATCAGGAGATTGGAAAGATAGATGGCAGCAAAATTCACCCCCACTGCCATCACCGCGCACAAAATCAGCGCCCAGCGCTCCACCTGAAGGCCGAGAAAACCGGCCGCCCGGTAGATCAGCAGGATGCTGACAGCCATGATGGCGAACGTGATGAGAAAATACAGCAACGCAATCACCACTCTGAAACAGGGAGAGGTCGCCGGTCGCGCAAATCTCTTTCACTACGCATTAGGATTTCGACAAACGCGAAAAAAGTCCTGCCGGGGGGCAGATATTTTTCACCGGCGCGATTAGGGAAAAAGCCGCAGAAAAGCGACCCTTTTCTTTTCTTAGTATACCATAAGAATTCCGGTAAAAAAAGCCCTTCCCGCCTTTTCCCGGCACCCGCTCCACAGAGACAACCACCGTCATGAAACATGCGGCGGGCCAGCCGTCGCATTACCCCCAGGCCATGGATTTTTCCGGAAAAATCATTTATGATGAAGAAGAATTCTCCGGCAACGCCGGCTAAGTCAAAGCACTTTACCGAAAAGGGGCAGTATTTCCCATAACGCCAAAGAGGAATGAGGAGGAAGAATGATGCTGGAAGAACGGAAAAAAATCGTCCTGCACGAGGCCCGGCGGGCAGAAGAGCTGGGCCTCTGCCGCCATCGATCAGGGAATTTCAGCCTGCGGGATAAAGAGAGCGGCCTTATCTGCCTGACCCCCGCCGGCGTAAACCGGACAGCCATGACGGTGGCAGACATCGTGGTCGTGGACGGTACCGGGAAAGTGATGGAGGCGGCAGCGGGGCGGCGCCCCACCAGCGAAGTTCTCATGCACCTCGCCGCCTATGACGCCCGTCCTGATATCGGTGCCGTCGTCCACACCCACTCCCGCTTCGCTCAGGTCTGCGCCGTCCTGCGCCAGGAAATCCCGGCGGTGGTGGCGGAGATGGCGCACCTTGGCTGCAAAAAAGGCCGAATCCCCGTAGCCCCGTACGCCCGATCCGGCTCCCCGGCACTCGCTGAAAGCGTAATACAACCGCTCAAGGAAAGCGACGCCATCCTCTTAGCGAGTCACGGCGTCCTCACCGTAGACGCGGCCTCCCTCGCCGAGGCTCTCCTCAAGGCCACCTACGTAGAAGAAATCGCCGAAGTCTACTGCCACGCCCGCCTCCTCTCCCAAGGGGAACCGCCGCTCATTCCGCCGGAGGATTTAGACTTGCGCCCCTCCTGATTTTCTCCCCCACGCAAAAAGCCTGCCTGACCGACGTCAGACAGGCTTTTCCTATTCCCCCACGCCCTTCATCCTGGCAAAAAACCCCGCTTTCGCTCCGAGAAGCGAAGGATGCGGGCACTGTTGAGGACAACGGCCAAGGTGGAGGTGTTGTGAATGACGGCCGCCCAGAGGGGGGTGATGAGCCCCAGCGCGCCTAAGAGCATGGCGGCGGAATTGACGGTGAGGGTGGCCATGAAGTTTTGATGAATGAGGTTCATGGTGCGGCGGCCTAATTGCAGCGCCGTCATCAGCTCGCCGGGATCCTCGGAGCGAATGGTGACAGCGGAGGATTCGGCGGCGATGTCCGTCTGCCGCCCCCCGAGGCTCACCCCCACATTGGCGAAGGCCAAGGCCGGGGCGTCGTTGATGCCGTCCCCCACCATCATGATACAGCCTCGTTCCTTGAACTTTCGGACGTAGTCCGCCTTGTCCTCGGGCAGCACCTCGGCGTAGTAGGCGTCGATGTCCATTTCCCGGGCCACTTCCGCCGCTACCTCCTTGGAGTCCCCGGTGAGCATGACGATCTCGTCGATGCCGTAGCGGCGCATCTGGTTGAGGGTCTTTTTCATGCGGGGACGAATGGGGTCATCGATGGCGATGAGCCCCAAGAGCTTTTTGTTCCGAGCCACGTAAATGCAGCCGGGAGCCAGAACCGAAGCGGCGAACGCGTCAAGGCCGGTAACGGCGGACTCTTCCATAAATTTCCGGCTGCCCACCAAGACGCTGCCGCCCTTATAGGCGCCGAAGTTGGGCACCCGCGCTTCCATCCCCCGGGCCACCACGGTCTTGGAAGATTTATGCTGGGGCACTTCCCAGCCTCGGGCCTGCACGTACTGCTGAATGGCCACGGCCAAGGGATGGACGGCATGCATTTCCGCCGAAGCGGCCAAGAGGATCGTCTCTTCCTCCGTCACCCCTTCCACCGTTTCCACGGCGGAGATCTGCGGAATCCCCACGGTAATGGTGCCGGTTTTGTCCAAGACAACCGTGTCCGCCTCGGCGAGGGCCTCGATGTAGTGGCCGCCCTTCACTAAAATGCCCCGCTTCGCCGCCGCGGCGATGGAGGCGGAAATGGCGGTAGCCGTGGAAAGCTTGAGCCCGCAGGAGAAATCGATAAAGAGCAAATTCAGCACCCGCTGCCAATCCCGAGTCGCCCCGTAGACGATGACGGCCCCGAAGAGGGTCACCGGCACCAAGAGATCGGCCATCCGGTCGGCGAAATTCTGTACCGGGGCACGCTGGGCCTGGGCTTCTTCCACCAAGTGGACGATGTGGGCCAGGGACGTATCCTTTCCCACCTTTTCCACGCGGATGACCAGTTCCCCGGCCTCCACGATGCTCCCCGCGTACACGGGGGATTCAGCGTGCTTCATGGCGGGATTCGATTCGCCGGTGATGGAGGACTGGTTCACCGCTGCCGTCCCCGAGAGGACACGGCCGTCGATGCAGATCTTTTCCCCGGTGTGCGCGGCGATCTTGTCCCCCGCCTTGACGGCTTCCACCAGCACCTTGCGCTCGACGCCGTTCTCCATCAGCCAAACGTAACGCTGATTGAGATTCAAAAGGCCCGATATCTGGGTTCGGGCCCGCTCCGCCGCATACGAAGTGAGCATTTCCGCCCCGTTGGATAAAGTCAACAATGTGAGGCTGGACTCCGGGCGGCCGGAGAGAACCGAGGCCGCCACCGCCGTAGCGGTGAGGGTATCGGCGTTGGGACGCCGGGTGCGCAGGAGGCTGCCGTAGCCGTTTTTGAAAATGTTCCGGGCCATAGCCAAAACCAAAAGGCTGCGCACCGCTTTCAGTCCGGCGTAAGCCTCAGGCGCGTTCTTTTCCAAGAGCTTCATGGCAGCAAAGCTGACGAGAGAGATGAGGGCATCCCGGCGGTACTCAGCCATGCCGGGCTCTGTCTCTCCCTTCGCCGCTTCCTCCTGATAGCGTTTCAAAAGCCGCGCCGCGGCGGGAGAAAGCGCCTTCCCGCGATACCAGAGGCGGATCACCTTCTCCTCCGCCACTGCCGAGACGATGCCGGGGACGGATCGGAGCCGTACGCCGGCCATCACCCGCGTCTCGGCGGGCATAGTCCCCGACAAGGGCACCGTCAGGCAAGCGTAACTCATGCGATCCGCCATCCTCTCAGAAGGGAAAAGGCCCACCACAAAAGCTGCGGCCCCGAAGGAAACTGTTTTAAAAGCAACATCTTCTGCACGCCGCGAATCAAAAAGAGAAAGGAAAACAGGGAGGGCAGATCCAGCCAGCCGCGGGTCGCCGTCTTGAGCCTTTGATTGAGTTCCCCGGTCATGCGGCGCAGACTCTGTCCTACGGCGGCGAGGCCCTCCTCGCCCGAAAAGCGCAGCGGGGCAGCGGAGGGCGGGGCAAACGACCACGCCGCCTCTTCCATGAGCCGGTCGAGGGCGGCTTCCGTCCCGTGATAGAAAAGAAGCAGACTCCCGGTCACCGGATTGATCTCTACCCCATCGACGCCGTCCTCAGCCAGGAGGCGCTCCTTCATCTGCGCCGCCAGCGCTTCATCTCCCTGAAGCGCCGCCGCGTAGTAGCGGCGCCGCCCCGGGATCGCGTGAGCCAGCGTGAAAGCGGCGGGTACACTTCTGAAAAATTTCGTCCCCAAAAAATCGCCCTGCAAAAGATCCAATCGGGAAT
>CAJPQU010000108.1 GCA_905372875.1 uncultured Schwartzia sp.
GGACCGTTTCTCGCGCCAATGCGTCCGCCACGCGCTGTGTCGTTCCCTTATTCGGCAGCACGGGCTTTTCCCCGTCGATAGCCGCCAATTCCGCTGAAAAGAGCCGCGAGCGCTTCTTGCGCAGTTTCAGATCAATGGTCCAATATTCTTCAGAGACGAAATTTCGGACTTCCTTCTCCCGATCGCAGATGAGTTTTACCGTCACCGACTGCACGCGCCCGGCAGAAAGGCCTTTTCTGATCTTGCGCCAGAGGAGCGGCGACAATTTATAGCCCACGATGCGATCCAACATCCGGCGAGCCTGCTGCGCATCCACCCGATCCAGATTGATGGGCTGGGGCGTCTTGACAGCCGCCTGAATGGCCGGTTTCGTAATCTCATTGAAAATAATCCGGCAGTTTTTCTCGGGATCGATATCCAAAATATAGGAAAGATGCCAGGCAATGGCCTCGCCCTCCCGATCCGGATCAGAAGCCAGATAGATGTGTGCGGCGTTCCTCGCCGCCTTCTTCAGCTCCTTGATCAGATCGCCCTTCCCTCGGATGTTGATGTATTTCGGCGCGAAATCATGCGCCACGTCAATACCAAACTGGCTCTTGGGCAGATCCCGCAAATGGCCCATGGACGCCCGAACGACATAATTTTTCCCTAAATATTTCTCGATGGTCTTCGCCTTGGCCGGGGATTCTACAACTACCAAAGTCTGATTTTCGCCGGCTTTGCTCGCGGCCGCCTTTTTCTTCGCGGCCTGTCTTGGCTTTGCTGCCTTTGCTCTATCGGCTTTTGCCATACTCACCGATTTCCCTCCTTCACCGCGCGGCTGTAAGCACGGTTCTCGTCTGCCTCCACCCATCCCGCCAGCTCCATCTGAAGCAGCAGGAACGCTACATTAGAAACTTCCGACCGCCCGTGAAGCCGGTATATGATCTCATCCACCGTCAACCCGGCGTCAAAGGCGAGGACGTCATAGACAGCCTGTTCCTCCGAGGAAAGATCGCCGGGGCCCGCCACCCTTCTTTTCTTCTCAGCGGTTGGGTCGGCCTGCTCTATCTCATATTCCGCCAAAACATCCGCCGCATCGGCGACCAATTTCGCCCCCTGCTGAATGAGACGATGGCAGCCGCGGCTGGTTTCCGAATAAATGCTGCCCGGTACAGCGAACACGTCGCGCCCCTCGCTCAAGGCCAGTTCCGCCGTGATCAGAGATCCGCTTTTTTCCGCCGCCTCCACCACGATGGTGCCCCGGGAAAGGCCGCTGATGATACGATTTCGTGCCGGGAAAAAAGCGGCTAAAGGACGCGTGCCCGGCGGATATTCGGAGATTACCGCCCCTTGTTCCGCGATGTCCGCTAAGAGGCGGCCATTTTCCGGCGGGTAAACGATATCCAGCCCGCAGCCTAAAACCGCCACCGTCCGTCCCGTTCTCAAGGCGCCACGATGAGAAGCCGTATCGATGCCGCGGGCCGCCCCGCTGACGACGGTAACGCCGTCCCGCGCCAAGTCCGAAGCTATCTCTTCCGCCACATGCTTGCCGTAGGTACTGGCTCGGCGAGCGCCCACCATCGCCAACCGGGAAGCTTCCGGAGCCAAAGTGCCCCGGTAGAAGAGGACCAACGGCGGCTGAAAGATCTCCCGCAGCAATGCCGGATAGGTTTCATCCTCCATGGCACATACCGCAATGCCCTTCGCCCTACAGGCGGCAGCGATTTCTTCGGGAAGTTCCGGTTTCTTTTGCCGCAGCGCCAGAAGTGCCTGCCGGGGCGCGTCGGATAGTATCGGCGCCAAGTCTTCCCCCGACGCCTGCCACGCCGCGGCCGCTGAGCCGAGTCGGGCGATCAACCGCCGGGCGATGGCCGGACTGATCCCCGACGCGGACAGCAGCGCCGCCGAGTAAAAGGCATCTTCCCTCATATCGTCCCTCCTCTTCTCCATAATCATACGCCCCTCATTTTAATGAAGGAAAATTTTTCTGTCAACCCAAAATTCTGGTATCACCCCGACGCCCCTGTCCCATCAAAACGGCAAAGCCCGATACTGGGCATGCCCCCGACCTGATCTGGTCAAGTTCCATGCCCGGTATCGGGCTTTTATTTGCGAGTGAAAACGCGCCGCCTATTGGTCGTTTTCCGTGGTCACCTCGACCTCGACGTAATCGATGACGCCCTGTACCGGCACGGAAAATTTACGAATGACAGTGTTCACCCGAGCCAAATAAGGAAAAATCTTCAGCACCGCCTCATTGACGTGCGTCGCCACGGTCTGCAAAAGCATGGAGCGGCTATTTTCCACTACATCCTGGGCCGCGTTATAAATAAGCGCCCCGTCGACCCCGTCCTCCGGTCTATCTGTCACCGCCGCCCTATTGTCACGCGTTTCGCACTCTACATCCACGAAAAATTTCTGTCCCTGCTCCCGCTCGTACTCGTAAATCCCGTGAAACCCATAGAACAACATGTTATGAACCCGAATCTTTGCCACATAATCCACCTCGCTTTTCATTTTTCTCTAACCTAAAGAGAAAATTTCGCGATTCATTCCGAAACTCCTGCCGCTGCCTCACCTTTTCCCCAAAAACTTTTCCAGCTCAGCGGCCAACTGTGACAAGCCGAAGGGCTGCCGACGGAGGGTCGCCAAAACGGCCCGATACTGCGCCAATGTCCCCATGAGAAGCATATCGGTCGCCTCCGCCCGAAGAGCGGAGACATCCCGGGAGACTGCGGCCTCTCCCCCCTTAGAAAGAAAGGTCTGCTTCAAGATGTGTGCCGCCCGAAGGGGAACCTGTCTCAGACGCACAACCTTAAAAACCGCTTTCTCCTTCATGATGGCTGCGCCCCGCGGATCGGCTCCGACAGCTAAGATCGCCTGCTCCGCCGCTCTCTGATCCGTAAAAGTCTCTTCGGTAAATTCCCAATCTGTTTTTGTCGTCATGGCAACCGTCCCCCCCCGCTCTTGCTTCTCCCTGTCATTCATTGTATCATAAGAAAGACACTATGGCACGTGAAGCGGCTTCGCCGCGGGAGGTATCCATGCCCGATCTCTTTCTCATCCTGCTCATCGCCCTCTTAGTCTATTACGTCCGGTAAAGGTAAAGACGTCAAAAGGGCAAAAAAAGAGGCCCGAAGGCCTCTCATCAAATTACATCCATCACATGATTCGCCGTGCACCGATATAGCAGCTCCCCCAGTAATCGCTGGACAGGGAGTCAATCACCACGCCTCGGCTCGACGAAGCGTTGATGAAGTTGCCGTTGCTCAGGTAGATCCCTACATGGGAAGGGCCATACTCATAGGTGGAGAAGAACACCAAATCTCCCGTGCGCAGGTCACCGGCCGCCACCGGACGTCCCACTTCGTACTGTTCGTCCGCCATCCGCGGCAGAGCGATCCCAGCCTGCGCGAAAACGTAGCGGACGTACCCGGAACAATCAAACCCGCCCGGTGTCGTACCGCCGAAAACATACGGTACGCCCAAATACGCCATCGCCGTCTGAACGATGCGGCGCTGGTAAACATTCGACCCGCGGCTGACTTCCGGCATATCTTTGCCTAAAAGTGCCTCGTAGGTGGCAGGACCTACCGCACCATCCACTTCCATGCCATGCATGGCCTGGAAGTCTTTGACGGCAGCCACCGTCCCCGGTCCGAAGTCCCCGTCAGCGGATACATCGTAACCAAGACTGGCCAACGCCCCCTGAATTTCCGCCACATCGCTCCCTTGATCGCCTACGCTGAACGCGTCGGCGCTAGCCACGGAAAACCAGCACGAACAAATCATGGAAACAAAAAACACACGAAAAAAACTGCTACTCAAAAAGCCACTCCTCTCTCCATTCGCCTACGAGGTTAGCTGACGGGTTAGGGCAAAGAGATTACCCATTGTTCCCTCGAGAGGCCTTTACCGCCTCGTGAAGAAAACATGCACCCCAGAAACTTGGTTCCCCCGCTCCTGAGCTGGATTCGGCTTTCTATTTCATAACTCGCCCTCCATTATACCACAAACAAAAATTTTTGACAGTAAAAAATAATAAAAATCTTACCTTCTTCTCCGATTTCTTATGTATTGCAGTTATTGCCAATGAAACTACTATATTTAAAACATTTAAAACGCAAAAAGGCTTCCGATGCGGAAGCCTTTTTTTCAGCTGCGAGCGATCAATAAGCCGGGTTCTGTTCCGCTTGGCGGCGACGATCATTTATCTGCGCCGCCGGTTGCCCGGCAGCTGTAGCGACTCAACCCGGAAGGTTCCGCGGGCCGCCTCATCCCTTCCCTATTTGGTCTTGCTTCGCGTGGGGTTTGTCAAGCCGGCCAGTCGCCTGACCGCTGGTGCGCTCTTACCGCACCTTTCCACCCTTACCGACGAATCGGCGGTTTCCTTTTCTATGACACTTTCCCGGAGGTCGCCCCCGCTGGACGTTATCCAGCACGCTGCCCTCTGAAGCCCGGACTTTCCTCAAGCGGCTCATGCGTCCGCCAGCGATCGTCTTTCCTGCTCGCGCCTCATAGCATACCACAGCCTCATCCCCGCGTCAAATAACGAGGCGAATGAACCCTGCCCTCTATCTTTACGTAATGAGCGTAAAAAAATCCCGTGCCTGATCGTCCGCCACCACCTCAACGCCGCCCTTTACTTTCGCCAGTGCTTCGGACAGATACCGCGCCAAGACCGGCACCACGATCTGTTCGGTGGCGAAATGTCCTGCATCGATAACATGCATCCCCAGCGCTGCTGCCCGCTGGGCGTCATGATAGCGCACGTCGCCCGTGACGTAAGCATCGCAGCCTAAGATGGCTGCTTTGTCGATGAATTCCGCCCCGCTGCCGCTGCAAAGAGCCACTTTCTTTACAGTACGACCGCCGGCGCGTACCAGCCGCACATAATCGGCTCCTATCCGCGCCCTGACTTCAGCCGCAAAGTCTTCTACGGGAAGAGGCGCAGACAGATAACCAACGCGCCCCAAGCTTTCCTCACGCCCCGGATTGCGCAGAGAGTAAAGGTCATAGGCCGGTTCCTCATAGGGATGTGCCTTCTTCATGGCCTGCAAAACGCGCCCTTCCCTCTCCACGGGGAAGATCGTCTCGATGCGTACTTCATCCACCCGCGCCAAGCGCCCGGCTTCCCCGATGAACGGATTCGTTCCTTCCTCCGGCAGGAATGTTCCCTGCCCCACGACTTGAAAAGTGCAATCGCTGTAACGCCCGATATGCCCCGCCCCGGCAGCCGTGATGGCTGCTCGCACCGCTTCGGCCTGCTTCAACGGAACATAAACCGCTAACTTCACTAATTCACTTTGCGCCGTGACCTTAAACGGCTCCAAATGATCGAGTCCGATGCGCTCCGCCAAGACGTCGTTTACGCCCCCCGCCGCGATGTCAAGATTCGTGTGCGCCGCCAGCACCGCCACGCTGCCTTGGAGAAGGACGGTTAAAAGACGCCCCTCGGGCAGATCAGTGCGAATTTTTTTCAGCGGGTGAAAAATGAGAGGATGGTGCGCCACAATGAGATCAAATTTTTCCCGCACCGCCCGCTGGGCTATCTCAGGGCGAACATCAAGACAAACGAGGATCCGGTGTATCTCCTGGCCCGGACTGCCCACTAAAAGCCCCGGATTGTCCCATGTTTCCGCCAACCGCCGCGGAGCCAGCTTTTCCATCGCGTCCATGACCACCTGACACTTTACCATATCCGTTTCGCCTCCAATGCCGCGATCTCTGCTTTACATTTTCGATATTCTTCCCGCGTCATAGCCGCCGGACTTTGTTCCATCCCGACTGCCGCCCGGTGCGCTTTCAAGAGCAGGCTCTCGATATGCTTTTTCAGGAGCGGCGGCTTTTTTTCCCAAAGGCACGGCCCGATGAGGAGCAGCCCCGGCTCTGGCAGAGAGACCGCCCCCGGCTCCGCCGCCAAAATTTCGTAGAGGCGGCCATCCGCCTCGGCCAAGGTCTCCGCCGCCAAATGCCAATGATGTTCGTAGAGCCAGCGGCGAAGGAGCGGCGCGTCATTCATAGGCTGGAGGATGAGCCGCCGCAACGTGCGCAATACCTCCGGCGCAGCCGCTAAGATGGCGATGATGAGCGCGCCTCCCATTCCGGCGATGCAGGCAACATCTGCTTCTCCCGGAGCCAATACCAATAGACCATCCCCCTGCCGCACGGGAATATCCATCGTCAGGCCGGCCGCCGACAACGTCCGCCGCGCCGATCGGCATGGCCCTTCATTTTTATCCGCCGCAATCACGCCGGAGAGGCGGCCCGTCTGCCAAAGATGCATGGCCAAATAGGCATGATCCGTCCCGATATCCGCGACTCGACAGCCCGTCGGTACCAGTGCCGCCACAGCTCGAAGCCGCGCATCCAACTCCATGCCACTGCCTCCTTCACGAGCATTACGCTCGTCCCCACCGCCGATCTGATTTTCCTCTTGTTCGGCGCCTGCTGCCCGTTCGCACGTAACAAAAAGAGCTGCCTTGATAAAGACAGCTCCTATCTCGCCAAATGGCTCCTTGAGTAGGACTCGAACCTACGACCGATCGGTTAACAGCCGATTGCT
>CAJPQU010000109.1 GCA_905372875.1 uncultured Schwartzia sp.
GTGTCCATGAGGATCATCTCACAATGTCAGGGTATTTTTATCACTTAGCTATTATTGTTATTTATTCTAAAGAAATGATTTCCTATCGTCAAGGAGGTAAATATTCCATTTTTTCTTTTCTTTTAAGCCAAACCGATATTTTTCTTTTACGGTTTCCTGCCCTACAATAAAGCTATCGAATTCGCCGTACCTTCCTTTTGGGGCTATTCCCTTTTCGGCGGATCCGCAGAATGCCATGTTCCCTCCGGCTACGAGGGAAGTCCGAACTGTTGCGCGTTTTCAGGTGAGCGCTCAATGGTTCGGCATTTTTTTATCATCGCTACCTTAAGTTATTCCCTGCAGGGAATAATTCCAATGCGTAACTGATATTTTTCTTTCCCCCGGCAATCCGTTACACTGTACTCAACAAGATTAACCGCATACACAGGAAAGGAGAAATCACCATGTCTGAGAAAAATATCAGTCAAAAAAACGGATATACGCGCTGCATCTGGTGGGATGAAATGCGCCGCCGGGGAAACGCCTCCTACCAACTCGTCCCCCTCACCGCAGCGGAAGACGAAATGCTCCACCGCAACAAGCTGTCTTTTTTGCTGGAGATCATCGCGGGGAAACTGCCGCAGCCGCAGCCGGTGAGGCTCCAGCATTCCCTGTGAGAAGACATATTCCGGCGCATGAGGGCAGGAACCCAAAGCGCTCCTATCTTTGACACGCGGAGACGGTTTCGAAAGGCGGCGGTGAAAGGAAGCGGCAATCGAGGAGGTAATAACGATGAAACCGCGCAAAGACGAAAACCCCGAAGGAAAATATATCTGGTACGATGAAGTAGCGCACGCGAATGAAGCGGAGCCTCAGTATCAGCTCAATCCGATCACGAAAAAACAGGACGCATTGATGCACCGGAGGCGGTTGGGGCTTCTGAAAGATCTGGTGGAAGAAGAAGGAACCGCCAAAGGAAAAAGAACGCCGGGCAAGGCATGATTGATCCCCAAAGAGGATGGATCATATCGCCGCACCGGAAAATAAAAACCTTAACGTATACAGCAAAACCGTCTGATCTATGCGAGAACCGTCGAAACGAAGGGGAAATGGCCGAAAAGCCATTTCCCCTTTTCCTATATTTTTCTATATGCCCCCCAATAAGAATATTCTCAAAAAAGAATAACTCTTATTCCAAAAGTTCTGCATATTCTAATTTACTGTCATATTGATTCTATATAGGTATTTTTCACCTATACGGATATCATGGTATGCTTTTCCTGACCCTCATTCTGCCAAGGGAAAGGAGGAAAAATAATGCGCCGTGAAGATGAGAAAAAACCTGCTCGCAAAAACGATTTCCTCGCCGACGAGGAGCTCTTGCGAGGCAATTATTATCGCGGGATTGACAGCCAACGATCCATTTTACAAGAGCATTTTACGGATCACTCGCTGGATCGCCCGCCGTCCTTTTCTTCTGATGAAAAATCCCGGCCAGGCAACGCGCAGAATGAACGCCTAAAACAAAAAGATAACTAAGGAGGCATCGGAATGTTTGATTCTCTCGCTTTCGATCCGGCGGTAAAATGCTTGCTTCTCCTCGTCATCGTAGCGGTACTTTTTATTACGGAAAAAATCCCTCTCGCAGTCACGTCGATCTTTGCGGCGCTGGCCTGCTGGTTTTTAGGACTCGTTCCCCAGGAAGAAGTTTACGCGGGGTTAGCGGACAGCACGGTAGTTCTGTTCGGCGGCATGTTCATCGTCAGCGCCTCGATGTTTCATACGGGATTGGCGCAGGATATCGGCAGCTCCGTCGTTCGCATGTTCGGTACGGGAGAAACAAAGCTCATGGCAGGCATCATGGTCATCGCCGCCTTAATGTCGTCCGTCCTCTCCAATACCGGAACAGCAGCCTGCCTAATCCCTGTCGTGCGCGGCATCTGCAAGAACGCCAAGATCCCTGTTTCCCGCGAACTCATGCCCCTCGCCTTCGCGGCTGGGTTAGGCGGCACCATCACCCTCATTGGGACGCCGCCGAACATCATCGCCAATGTGGCTTTGAAAGCGGCCGGAATGGCTGATCTGGAATTCGGATTTTTTGAATACGCATACATCGGCATTCCCATCACCATCGCCGGTATTCTTTATATGCTTCTCATCGGTCGCCATCTTTTACCCAAGGGAGAGGGCACGGAAGAGGCGGTAGAGGAAGAAGCCCTCGATCCCGCCCAGACCACAAAAGCGAAAAAGACCATCTGCGGCATCATCATGGCGGGTGTTATCCTCGCCATGGCGACAGAATGGCTGCCCCTCGAAAATGCCGCCATTTTAGGCGCGCTCCTCTGCGTCGTAACCGGCTGTATCACAGAAAAACAGGCCTACCAGTCCATCGATTGGGTAACCATCTTCCTCTTCGCCGGCATGATTCCCATGGCTCACGCCATGAACACCAGCGGAGCGGGCGCGCTCATCGCGTCTTACACCGTCAACGCCATGGGCGGCAATCCCCATCCCATGGTCATCACCGTGGTCCTCTTTGCCTTGGCGGTGATCCTCACTCAGTTCATGAGCAACACCGCCTCCAAAGCACTGCTCTGCCCGGTAGGCATCGCCTTGGCGACCCAGATCGGCGCTTCGCCGCGGGCGGTATTGATGGCGATCCTCATCGCTTCTTCCTGCGCCTTCGCGACCCCGGTGGGAACGCCTCCCAACACATTAGTACTGGGCCCCGGTGGCTATCGGTTCGTCGATTACCTGAAATGCGGCACCGGCCTCGTCATCACCTGTATGGTGGTATCAGCCATCGTCATTCCGCTGGTCTGGCCATTCTTCCCTTGAAGCGATTTTCTCTGATAACGGTTCATATTTCCTTGTAATCCTTTTAACCGGAGGAAAGTCCCTCAGGGACTTTCCTCCGATTTTTTACGCAGCGCCATCAAATCAAGGCTTTCTCCTGTGGTGCAGATTGACAAATGTACATCCCCATCATACAATGATAATAAGGGCTTTTCACATCCGTGAAGAGCCAATAAGGACATCGACGAGGAGGAAAAGTCATGAACTGTATCATCCGTAAGCGCTTGGTCGGCCTCTTTACGGCCCTGGGCCTCTTTTTCCTGCCCCTCACCGCCTGGGCTGAAGTCGTGGTTCTCCACACCAACGACATTCACTGCGGCGTGGCCCAGAACCTCCACATCGCTCAACTCGCCCAGTACAAACATGACCTCATGAAGAAAAATCCCAATGTTCTCTTAGTGGACGCGGGAGACGCCATTCAAGGAGAACCTCTGGGCAGCCTCACGGAAGGCGCGGCTATCATCCGCATCATGAACAGCGTCGGCTATGATTTTGCAATTCCCGGCAACCACGAGTATGATTTTGGCATGACCCGCTTCTTGGAATTCGTCCCCCAGCAAAAATGCGGTTATTATAGCTGCAACTTTTTAGACAAAAGAACGGGCAACCCCCTGCTGCCCAGCTATAAGATCTTTACGCTGGACGGGAAAAAGATCGCTTTCGTCGGCGTGACGACTCCGGAGACGTTGATTTCCTCCACGCCGGTATTTTTCCAAAACGACGAAGGAAAATTCATTTACACCTTCTGCGAGGATAAAGACGGCACGAATCTCTATGCCCACATACAAGCGGCGGTAGATGAAGCGCGGGCCGAAGGGGCGCAGTTCGTCATCTTAGTGGGGCATTTAGGAACCAACGGGGCCATCTCCGCCTGGTCCAGCGGCGCTGTCGCATCCCATACCACTGGCATCAACGCCATCATCGACGGCCATTCCCACGAACAGTATTCCCGCGTGGACAAGAATAAAAATGGCGAAGACGTGATCGTCGCCCAGACGGGCACGAAACTCGCCACCGTGGGAAAAATCGTCATCCACGACGACGGGACCCTAACCTCAGAGCTCGTCCGGGAACTGCCGCCTCCCGATCCCGCCGTCAAGGCCATCGTGGATGAAGAACTGCAAAAAGTAGACGAAACCCTCGGCCAGCCTGTCGGTCGTATGGAAGTGACGTTAGAGACGGACATTGACGGCGTGCGCCGCGTCCGCTGCGGCGAGACAAACTTGGGTGACTTCGTGGCCGACGCCGTACGAGCCACACTGCACACGGACGTTGCCCTCGTCAACGGCGGCTCCTTCCGAGCACCTATTCCCGAAGGCACGGTAACGTACAAATCCCTGGCCACGACCTTCCCCTTCAGCAATACCCTCGTGGTGCGGAGCATCTCCGGCGCCCAGCTCTTAGATGCGCTGGAACTCGGCGCCATGAACTACCCGGAAGAAAACGGCGGCTTCATGCAGGTCTCGGGACTCACCTACACCATCGACGCCCGTATCCCTTCCTCGGTTAAACTCAACGAGCAGGGCGGCTTTGTTGAGGTCGCGGGAGAACGCCGCGTAAAAGACGTCATGGTGGACGGTGAACCCCTCGACCTCACAGAAGATTACACCGTCAGCGGCACTGCCTACATCATGCGCAACGGCGGCAACGGCATCACCATGTTCGACGGGACACCCATCCTCCGAGATACAAACATCTCCGACCTTGACGCCATCGCTGAATTCATCAAAGAAAACGGCGGCGTCATAGGCGAAGGATACGAAAACCCCACCGGCGAAGGCCGCATCACGATCCTCACGGAATAAAGTTTCATCAGCGTGAGTGGGTTAGGGGAAATGATCAGGTAAAACATCAACGAAAAACGGCCGCGGCCTTACCCTGCCGTAAAAAGCAGAGCAAAGGACACAGCCGTTTTCTTTTGTCGCAGCAATATAAAAAATATAGGAGGAGCCACGCTTATGACCGACGTAGAAAAACTTGCCTCCATACTCAAAAGCAGCCATGGGGCGGTCTTTTTTGGCGGCGCCGGCATGTCCACGGAGTCCGGCGTGCCGGATTTTCGCAGCGCAAACGGTATATACAGCCGAAAGCTCCATCAGGAATTTCGCCCGGAAGAAATGGCGTCCCACAGCTTTTTGGTACATCATCCCGAAGCCTTTTTTGAATTTTACCGCGAACATCGCATCTTTCATAACATCAGGCCCAACGCCGGACACGAGGCACTGGCCGAGTTGGAACGGCGCGGCATCGTGCGCTTGGTCGTCACGCAAAACATCGACGGGCTTCATCAGGCGGCAGGCTCCCAAAACGTCTGTGAGCTGCACGGCTCGATTGCCCGCTGGCCATGCACCGTTTGCGGCACAATCTACCCGACGGCGTACGTCCTGCAGGAAGAACAAAAGCCCATTCCATACTGCGAAGCCTGCGGCGGCCTGGTACGCCCCGGCGTCGTCCTCTACGGGGAAGGGCTGGATCCTGATGTCTTGGAAAAATCTATCCGTGCCATTCGCGACGCCGATACCCTCATCGTAGGCGGCACCTCCCTCGTCGTCTATCCGGCGGCGGGGCTCATCGATTATTTTCAAGGCCGCCATCTGGTTCTCATCAACCAAACCGAAACGCACGCCGACGCCAGCGCCGATTTAGTGATCCGAAGCCCCATCGGCCAAGTGCTGAAAGAAGCCGTAGCCGCCCTCCCCCAAAGATGACTGGTCATGAAAAAAACCTCGCCACAGAGTGCGCCTCTCGTAAACAAGTTTCCCGTCCGGGGGGTGCAGTGTAGTTGGTATAGCGGCCGCAGAACATCCACACGTTCCCGTCAAACATTCGGCAGAAAGCCATCCTTTGGTACCGTTTCCCCCGGCGAAAGGATCAAAAAATCCTCGTCGATGCGCCCCGCTGCCATCGTATGCAAAATGCCGCAGGGCCCGGGGACGACCGTGACGGACGCCTCCACCAGCTCCGCCAGCGGCGCGACATAGGTCTCTACCGGGCGCAAATCATAGCAGCCGGTGTCGATGAGATAGAAATCGCGGATCGGGCGATAGAGGCGGCGAAGATAGTCCCTCCCCGCTTCTTTCCCCATCCGCGCTATCACCCGGTCGTAATCGATCTCCGAATTTTTCGTGTAGGCAGCCCAGCTCGCGGTCATGAAGGCGCCGCGAATGTCCCGCTTCAAAGCGCTCAATTTTTCCCCGGAGAGAAGGATGTCCAAACAGTCGCGGGTGCGGGGAATGACCAACTCGGCCTCCCCTGCCTGAAGTCCCGCCGTCCCACCGCCGCACCCCGAAGGACAAAGGTACACCCGCCGGATGCCCTTCAATGTCTGCAAAGTTTCCTGTAAGTAGGCCCGCAATTCCTGCGGATCCCGGTGGAGCCGCCCGGGGAGAAACCGCAGCGGGATCTCTTTCCCTGCGTATATGGCAAGCAGTTCCCGCCGCAGGGTAGGACAGGCCAAAATCAGTTCCTCCATGCTTTTTCCTTCCCGATACAGCGATCAAGTTGTAAAGAAACAGCGCCCGTTCCTTCCCTCGGGAAGCGAAAGAGGCGCTGTTTTTTTCAACAAATCCGCGGCACTAAGCTTCCCAAGGGCATTTCTACGATACGGATGCCACCGAAAGGGGTTTTTAGGCCGACTTGTCCGGCAGCCTCCGCCGTAGTATGGCCGATGACGGCGGCGTCGCGCCCCAGCGGGTGACTAT
>CAJPQU010000110.1 GCA_905372875.1 uncultured Schwartzia sp.
GTATATCATGAGCGGACTTATGTTAATGGGAATTGCCATCGCCGTCTGTTTGGCAGCTTATTTCGGCTACGGTCGCTGGTTGGTTCGTACCTGGGGGATTGATGAAAATGCCCGAACCCCGGCGGTGCGCTATGAGGATGGACAGGATTTTTCGCCCGCCTCTAAGATGACGGTTTTCGCCCACCAGTTTTCTTCCATCACGGGGGCGGGGCCGGTGACGGGGCCCATCATCGCCGCCATGTTCGGCTGGCTGCCGGCGTTTCTCTGGCTTTTGGTAGGCGGCGTATTCTTTGGTGCGGTGCAGGATTTTACGGCGCTTTACGCTTCGGTAAAGAACGAGGGGAAGTCCATGGGGCTTCTGATCGAGACATACGTCGGTAAGACCGGCCGCCGTCTGTTCCTGCTTTTTTGCTGGCTCTTCACGCTTTTGGTCATCGCGGCCTTTGCCGATATCATCGCCAAGACCTTCAACGGTTTTGCCGCGGACGGCGCTTTGGCCGTTCCCAACGCTGCCGCCGCGTCGATTTCTATGCTCTACATCGCCGGGGCCATTCTCTTCGGCCTCTTTGTGAAGTATCGCCGTCCTTCGGAAACGGCTAAATTTGTCGTGGGCCTCGCCCTCATCCTTCTCATGCTCGCGGCGGGGATCACTTGGCCCATGTACCTAGACGCGTCCCAGTGGCGCTACGTGGCCTTCGGCTACTGCTTCATTGCCTCCGTCCTTCCCATGTGGATTATGATGCAGCCGCGGGATTATCTCAGCTCTTTTCTCCTCTTGGGCATGGTCTTCGGCGGCGTCGCCGGGGTGCTCATCGCCAATCCTTCCATTCATCTTCCTGCTTTTGTGGGCTTTGAGGTCAAGGGGCAGTCTCTTTTCCCCATCCTCTTTATCACCATCGCCTGCGGTGCCGTGTCGGGCTTTCACAGCCTCGTTTCCTCCGGAACTTCTTCCAAGACCGTCGCCAGTGAGAAGGATATGCTCTGCGTGGGGTACGGTTCCATGCTCATCGAATCCCTTTTGGGCGTCGTTGCCCTCATCATCGTCGGCTCGGCGGCGACAGGCGGTGTCATGCCGGAGGGGACGCCGTTTTCCCTCTTCGCCGGTGGGATCGGGAACTTCTTTATCATGTTCGGCCTGTCCCCCCACGTGGCGGTCTGCATTATGACCATGTGCGTTTCGGCGCTGGCCATGACCACCATTGATTCTGTCACGCGCATCGGCCGTATGTCCCTGCAGGAATTGTTCCTTCCCGATCCGGGGGAAAAGCCTTCGGCGTTTGCGGCGTTTATCCTCAATAAACATGTGGCGACGCTGCTCACGCTCTTTTTCAGCTATCTCCTCTGCCGCGCGGGGTACATGAACATCTGGCCGCTGTTTGGGGCGGCGAATCAGCTGCTTTCGGCACTGGTGCTCATCGCGCTGGCGGTATTCCTGCGGGTCACCGGGCGAAAGGGCTGGATGCTTTACGTGCCGATGATCTTTATGTTTGTAGTTACCATGTCGGCGCTGGGGCTCTCCATTTACGGCATTTCGCAAAAGATTCTTCATGGCGGATTCATCTTTATGATCGATGGGCTTCAGCTCATTCTGGCGCTGGCGTTAGCGACCCTTGCCCTTTTGGTGGCGGAGCATTGCGGGCGGGAACTTTTAGGCCGTCGGACGAGCGGGAAGCCGCTGCCCGACGTTTCCGCCGGAACGAACTGAAGGAATTGAGAAATTGACACGGGCGCTCTTTCGTGAGGGAGAGCGCCCGTGTTTTGTTTTCCCCGTGGGAATGGTGGATACGGCAGGGGGCGTCTTGGTAAAAGATCAGGCGAGCGTTGAAAACAGAGGCACTTTTTGCTATGATGAAGGAGAAACATAAGCGGCGCGAAGGGTTTTGACGTAATGCCGACAGATAAAAGACGAGGTGATGGGGATGCAAAAAAGGTCCGTGGCGCTTTTTATCGTTGCCCTGTTGGCCATCGGTGGCTGGTTTTTTTATCACCGGCAGCAACAGGAGGCGGCGGATCGGGCCGCCCGGGAGCTCACGCTTTACGGCAACGTGGACGTGCGAGAGATCGCCCTCGCTTTTCGGGGCAGCGACCGCATCGCGGAACTGACGGTGGAGGAAGGGGATATGGTAAAAAAGGGGCAGCGGCTGGGACGTCTTGACGACGAAGAATTGCGGCTGTCCATCGCCAAGACGAAAGCGCAGGTAAAAGCTCAGGCGGCCAATGTAGACATGCTTTATAACGGCTCGCGTCCCGAGGATATCGCCCAGGCAGAGGGGGCGCTTCACGCCGCCGAAGCCCGAGCGGATTTTGCCGCGGGGGTCGCTCGGCGCCGCCAGGCGATTTATGAAGAGATAGAGGGGGTGAGCCAACAGGAATTGGACAGCGCGCGTACCCAGGCTGACGAGGCGGCCGGCGCACTGCAAAGAGCGCGAGAAGCCTACGTCAAGGCGGTGGCTGGCCCGCGCGCGGAAGAAGTAGCGGGAGGGGAGGCACAGCTGGCTGCTTTGCAAAGCGAACTGGAGCGGCAGGAATATCTCCTCTCGCAGACGGAGCTCATTGCGCCGGCCGACGGCGTCGTCCGCTCCCGTCTCCGGGAAGTGGGGGATATGGCGTCGCCTTCTCTTCCGGTTTACACCCTCTCCCTGACGGATAAAAAATGGGTGCGGGTCTACATTGAGGAGCGCGATTTAGGACGAGTCAAAGAGGGGCAGTCTGCCGCGGTGTACATCGACAGCTTCCCCGATCAGCCCATCGCCGGACAGGTGGGTTATATCGCCGCCACGGCGGAATTTACGCCCAAGACGGTACAGACTGAGGAACTTCGCACCGCTCTCGTTTACGAGGTGCGGGTCTATGTGGAAGATCCGGACAATCGCCTGCGCCTTGGCATGCCGGCCACAGTTAAGGTGGCGCTTTGATATGAAGGAGGAAAACGACGCCGTCATCCGAGCGGCGGCCCTCACGAAAAAATTTTCCCTGCCGGGGAAAACATCGGTTCTCGCCCTTTCGTCGGTCACCTTCACCGTGCGCCCCGGCGGCATTACCGCTCTCATCGGGCCCGACGGCGCCGGGAAAACGACGCTCATGCGTCTCATTTGCGGCCTTATGACGCCTACCGCTGGAACCCTTACCGTTCTCGGGTACGATGTGGTAAGAGAAGCGTCGGCGCTTCAGGCGAAACTCAGCTATATGCCGCAGAAATTCGGCCTTTATGAAGATCTCACGGTGGCGGAAAATATGAATCTCTATGCTGATCTCCATGGCATCGCGGAAGAAATACGTCCCCAGCGATTCGCCCATCTCCTCGCCATGACTGATCTGACCTCGTTTACGGGACGTTTAGCGGGAAAACTCTCCGGCGGCATGAAGCAAAAACTGGGCCTAGCCTGTACGTTGGTGCGTTCGCCGGACCTCTTGCTCCTTGACGAGCCGACGGTGGGGGTAGATCCCCTGTCCCGCCGCGATCTCTGGCAGATCCTTCGGCGCTTGGTGGCGGAAGAACAGCTGTCCGTCTTCGTCAGCACCGCCTATATGGAAGAAGCCGAGATGTGTGACGACGTGTTCGTCATCAGCGGCGGCCGTTTTTTGGCGCACGGCGATCCGGAGACCATACGGCGTCAGGCCGAAGGACGCTGCGGGCGGGTGGTGCCGCCTCCAGGCCTGCCTACGCGGCTTTTTCAGAGTCAGCTCTTGGACGATACGGCGCACTTCGTAGATGCCGTTCCCGAAGGGGACGGCGTGCGCTTTATTCGCGAGGCGGGGGCGGAGGAAAGTCCTCTCTTTGCCGCGTGGGGGATATCCCCCGAGGAAATCGCGCCGCGCCTGGAAGACGCGTTCATGCTACTCCTCCACAGCGACGCGGCGGCGTCATCGGTTTGCCCTGGGGAAGGGGCGGCGGTTTCCTCGTCACTGGCGGCGGAAGCGCCCATAGTCCCCGCTTCGATCGTCGGGCCGAGGACGGAGGCGGCCCGCCTTCCTTTTTGCCCCGCTCCGCCGGAGACTGACGTACCGGTGGACATCGAGGTCAAGAACTTAGTACGAAAATTTGGCGATTTTACCGCCGTGGACAATACCTCCTTCACTGTGCGCCGGGGGGAAGTCTTTGGGCTTCTTGGCCCCAACGGGGCGGGAAAGACGACGACGTTCCGCATGCTCTGCGGGCTTCTTCCGGCCACCGGCGGCGAACTTTCCGTGGCCGGGGTGAACCTTCGCACCGCTCGGATACAGGCCAGGGCCAACGTGGGCTACGTCGCTCAGAAATTTTCTCTTTACGGCAATCTCTCCGTTCGCCAAAATCTGCGCTTTTTCGGCGGCACTTACGGGCTTGACGGGGATGCGCTGGACAAACGGATCAATGAGGTATTGGAGGAATTTCAGCTGCGCGACAGGGCAGAGGAACAGGCGGAAGACCTCCCCGGCGGTTACAAGCAGCGGCTTTCCATGGCCGCGGCCCTCCTGCATCGCCCCCAGATTCTCTTTTTAGATGAACCCACCAGCGGGATTGATCCCTTGGCCCGCCGCCGTTTCTGGCGGCAGATCACCGATCTTTCTGCCCGCGGGACTACCGTCGTCATCACTACCCACTTCATGGAAGAGGCGGAATACTGCGACCGTGTCATCATCCAGGATCAGGGACGGCTCCTGGCCCTCGGCAGCCCCGCCGAAATTCGCCGCCGTCTCGGACGAAAAGAAGCGGCAATGAATGAGCTTTTTATCGCCATCGTGGAAGAAGCCCGCGAGATGGCGGACGATCTTTAAAGGAGGGATTTCCATGCCTGACTCCGGTTTTTCCCGCCGGCTCCGCGCGCTCGTCCGCAAAGAGTTTTTGCAGTTGGGACGGGATCGCAGCAGCCTCCTCTTAGGTGTATTTTTGCCTCTTCTGCTCATTCTTCTCATCGGTTATGGGATATCCCTCGACGTGAAAAACGTTCCCATTGCTGTCGTTTTAGAAGATGCCTCTCCTGCTGCCCGCCGTGCGGTCAGTTTTTTGGACGGCTCCGACTATTTCTCGCCCTATTATGTCACGTCCCTGAAAGAGGGGGAAAGCCTGCTTCGACGCCGCGACGCGGAGGCCATCCTCGTCCTGCCCCCCGATTTCTCCCGGCAGTTGGCCCATGGACAGGCGCGGGCTCAAGCCATTCTCTACGGCGTCAATACCACCACCGCTATGACGGCGCAAGGCTATCTGGAGGCCGGATTCATGGCGATGGCGGCGGAGGCCGCCTATTCTGCACCCCACGCCCCGGGATACGTTACCACGGAAAGCCGCCTCTGGTTTAACGATGCCAATACCAGTACCTGGTTCTTCATCCCTGGCCTCATCATGCTCATCATGACCATCGTCGGCGTCTTTCTCACCGCTGTTGTCATGGCCCGGGAATGGGAGCGCGGCACCTTTGAATCCCTTTTTGTCACGCCGGTGCAGGCCGCTGAACTCATCCTGGCGAAGATGATTCCTTACTTCTGCGTTGCTATGGCCGGGATGATCCTCTGCCTTTTAGCAGGAAGATTTCTCTACGAACTTCCCCTGCGCGGCTCCCTTCTCCTCATCTTGGGCACATCCATGCTCTATCTCATCGTCGCGCTGGGCATCGGGCTCACCATTTCCGCGGTCACGAAAAAACAATTTGTTGCCTGTCAAATTGCCCTTTTGGTCAGTTTCCTGCCTTCCGTTATGCTCTCCGGATTCCTGTTTGATCTCCATTCGCAGCCTCTCGTCATTCGCGTTATCAGCCAGCTTTTTCCCACTACGTATTACCTGCAAATACTAAAATCTCTATTTCTCACGGGAAATCATTGGCCGCTTCTGGTGAAGAACAGCCTCCTCTTAGCCGGATACGCCGTCTTCTTCCTCGGCCTCGCCGGGCACATCACCCGAAAGAAGGTGCAGGAATGAACCGCCTCGCCCTTTTTTGGCAGCACATAAAAGCGATCTCGTGGAAAGAGCTGTTAGTCACCTTCAATAACCCCGTAGAACGCCGCGTCCTTATGATTCCCGTTCTCATTCAGGGATTCCTCTTTGGCTACAGCGCCACCTTTAATTTGGACAGCGCCCCTTACGCGCTCTTGGATATGAGCAAAAGCGCCGAATCTGTCGACCTCGCTGCCCACTTTGACGCCTCTTCGGCTTTGGAGCGCGTGCGTGTGCTTCCCAACACCTCGGGTATTGCCGATGCCATCGACAGTGGTGACGCCATACTGGTCATTGTCATTCCCTCTGATTTTGCGGACAAGCTGGCGCGGGGCGAAAAAAGTCCCATCCAGACCATTGCCGACGGGCGCAATACCATGACCGCCGGGTTGGCCCTCGGCTACGTCGACCGCATCGTGGCCGCCTATAACCGCCAGCGAAATGCCCCCGCCGTCGAGCTTTTGACCCGGACCTGGTACAATCCCACCCAAAACACCCGCTGGAACTTTCTTCCCGGACTCATCGGCATGATCAGCTTCACTCAGGTCATCATGCTGGGGGGACTCTCC
>CAJPQU010000111.1 GCA_905372875.1 uncultured Schwartzia sp.
GGGTAGCGCCGGGGCAGCTGCGCAATGTCGTGGGCGTTGTCAAGGCGTACTGCACCCGCGTGGGGGAGGGCCCTTTTCCCACGGAGCAGCTCAATGAGATCGGCGACAAGATTCGACAGGCGGGACATGAGTTCGGCACCGTCACTGGCCGTCCCCGCCGCACCGGCTGGCTGGACGCTTTCGTCGTTCGCTACGCGGGGCTCCTCTCGGGCATCACCCACATGGCGGTCACGCGCCTTGATATTCTCGATCAATTTGACGAGATCAAGATGTGTGTCGGCTATCGCTACAAGAACGCACCGCTGAACGAGATGCCTGCCAGCCTCAAGGTACTGGCGGAAGTAGAGCCGGTCTATGAGACCTTCAAGGGATGGAAGCAAGACATCACCGGCGTTCGTTCCTATGAGGCGCTTCCGCCGGAAGCTCGCGTTTATTTGGAACGCTTGGCGGAATATACCGGCATCGCCCAGGGTATCGTTTCTGTCGGACCCAACCGCGATCAGACCATTGTGCTGGAAAAGAATTTGTTTTAAGCGTGCTTTCTGTTTGTAAAAAATCCCACCCGATACGCTGCTGTGCGCGTCGGGTGGGATTTTTTACAAGGGAGATATCAGCGAAAAGCGTTTAGCTGGCGTCCCTGATAATCTCTCTGACTCATCACCAATCGGCCATACTGGTTGAAGAAGGGGGGATCGTCTTTGAAGGGATTCACCAAGATGCGGTTGAACATCTTGAGGGCAAAGCGGGCGTGCAGGAGGAATAATACCCGCCGGGTCTCCTGGTCATAGCGGAATACCGGCGGACGTTTAGGCGCTTCCCCCTCCTGATTGGCAGCTTCTTCGGCGGCCCAAGCCTGCCGCTGGTCAGCGAGAAGGCGATTGAAGATATCCACGATGAGCTGGGGGGAAGCCAGGGTGCTGAGAATATTGCCAAACTGGGCCAGCTGTCGGTGATCGTCATGGGAGAACGCGTTCTCCGTCCAGACTTCCAAGCCGATGGGCAACGCGGTGGAAAAGGTAAAGGTCGTTTGCACCCGAATCCCCCCTTTTATCTTTCCTTAATCATACTATAAAAGACAAATTTTGACCAGAGCCATGAAGGAAAGGGCAGGAGCGGTTTTTTGTATTTTTCTACCGCATGGGGTATAATATGAACACTTAGTGAGCGCTAAAGCGCGAACTTAGTGATTATGGTATAATAACGGCAGCGGCGTCGACGGATACGTCTCGTTTGCGCCGCTCTCAACCGTCGTCCAGGGAGGGACGACGGGCAAAAGGAGGTGGAAAAAGAGAATTTATGGCATGGATCTACGCAGTAAGAAAAGGCCATGCGCCCGGATTGTACTACGATGTGGAATCGTATCAAAAGCAGGTGGACGGATTTCCGGGCGCGGAGGGCCGTCGGTTTCAGGATGAGGCGGCGGCAAGACGCTACTTGGCGGGAGAAGAGACCAGCAAACAGGGCATTTACGCCGTGCGGCGCGGGCGTAAACCGGGAATTTATCACAGCGCCGCCGAGTGCGAGGCGCAGGTAAACGGTTTTACCGGCGCGCAGAGCCAGCGGTTTTCGACGCTGGAAGAGGCGAAAGCGTACCTCGCTCACGCGCCACTGCCGCCGCGGGCGGCACGGCCGGCGCGTGCCGTGGGGCGGCCGGGAAACCGTTTGGTGAAGCGTCACCAAGTTGCCCGCGCGCCGCATAATATCCGAGGGCGGCAGGAAAAGCCGCACCCCGGCGCGCATTCCGCCCTCATCCCCAACGGAGCGGTGAAATCCTCCTTACAGCCCATCATGGTGTATACGGACGGGGGCTGCCTCGTTCATGAAGATGGTGCGGGAGGCTACGCAGCGGTCATCTGCTTGCCTAACGGCAACTGCAAGGAGATTTCCGGCGGCGTCGATATGACCCGCAGCGACCGCATGGAGCTTTTAGCGGCCGTCGCGGCACTTCGTACGCTGGAAACGTATGCGGCCCACGGTGAACGGGTGCAGGTTTATACGGACAGCCAATACCTCTATCAGGGCGTCACCAAGAAGATTTGGACGACGTGGACGCCGGAAGAGGCTGCCAAAGTTCTTAATAATGATCTTTGGCAGGAGCTGGCCACCTTGACGGAGCATTACCATATTATGTGGTTTTGGGTCAAGGGGCATAACGGCAATCCCATGAACGAACGGTGCGACTGGCTGGCCACGGCAGCGGCGAAGCGGACCGTCGCCGAAAAACAATGGGTGCCGGATTACGCCGCCCAGTTGGAAACGGCGAAAAATCGCATTCGGGAACTGGAACGGGACAAGAAAAAGCTGTCCTCCGATACGGACCGTTTCCGCCTGTTGGCGGAAGATCGCCTGTCGGTGGCGGATCGCGACCTGTTTCAGGCCATCTACAACGAAAGCCTCACCGGCTATCTTCGCTGGAAAATCCGCCGCTGGTTCGCCAAGCGGCGTGGCTAAGCGCCAGGAAAGGGCCGATACGTTCATGCGTATCGGCCCTTTCCGCTGTCTGAGGCTTGATTTCCGCGGCGGTGGTTCCTTTTTCGCGGTCGCGGGGGAAAAAAACGGCAGAGGTGGTAAACTATGTGACAAACTCACTGACACCGTAAGAAAATAGTGATAAACTGCAAAATAAAGAAAGGAGTGATCCATGATGGAACCTGTTACGTTAACGCAAGAGAATTTTCAAACCGAGGTATTAGATGCCAAAGGCACCGTCCTCGTCGATTTTTGGGCCGCTTGGTGCGGCCCCTGCCGTATGCTTTCCCCCGTGGTGGATGAAGTGGCGGCGGAGCTGCCGGGGGTCAAGGTTGGTAAGGTCAACATCGACGAACAGCCGGATTTGGCCGCCCAATTTGATGTCATGAGCATTCCTACCCTGGTGGTATTTAAGGACGGAAAAACGGTGAATCAGTCCGTAGGGGTTATCCCTAAGGAAGCCATTCTGAAAATGGTGAAATGATCGCCCCCCGGAACGCCCCTTCGACGACAGATTTTCTGTTGCCGAAGGGGTTTTTATTGTCGATGGGCAGTGCTTTCAGAAAAAAGCGGCGGGGCAGAGAAAAAGAAGTTATGCACAAAGAATATGTGTTTTGTGGATGATTTTGTGGATAACCAGAAAAGACTCTTTAAGATTTTTCATTTTGGGCTCGATATAACAGATACAAGGGATTGTAGGAAAGGAGGGGATAAAATGGACGGACTCAAGGGAATTCATACCGGTGCGGCCCTCTGGGCGAATGCAGATGGGGAAAGAAAGACGGAGAAGTCAGCGGAATACAAAGCGCTAAGCGAACGTATCGACCGCCTGTCGTCCGGAGGCGGCCCAGAGCGCGGGGCGAAAGATGGCGGCGAGGATACGGTGACGGTGCAGCGTACGATGCCTGATGGCTCTATTCTCATCGTCGTCATGCAGGGGGACAAGGTGATATCGGAAACGAAAACGCCGGCGCCGCAAAAACAGCCGGCGCCCAGCCAGCCTTTTGATCCCCGGGAACAAGCCGCTGCGCCGTCATCGCTCTATGATCGCTTTAACGATACTTCCACCAGCCGCGTGGCGGGGACGTTGTTCAATGATCTGACGTGACGCACGACGGGGCGAAGTTTCCTCGGTGACAAGCAAAGCAATAAAAAAGATCCCCATGACCGAATGAATGATCGGCCATGGGGATCTTTTTTATTGGTGAAATTGTCAGACCCTTGTCTTTTCGGCGGGTTACATGTAGACGATGGGCTTGATGAGGTCGCGGGGCTTATCCTTCATGAGGAGCAGGGCGTCCTCTAGGTGTTCGAATCCATGGAATTTATGGGTCAGCATCTTGCCCGGATCGATGCGGCCGCACTGGATGAGAGCCGCTAATTTTTCCGAGCGCAGACGGCCGCCGGGCATGAGGCCGCAGCGAATCTGCTTGTGGGACATGCCCGCGCCCCATTCGACGCGAGGGATTTTCACATATTCCCCGGTGCCGAGATAATTTACGTTGCCGATGATGCCGCCCGGTTTCAGCATGCGGATGGCCTGGGCAAAGGTGTCCACATCGCCCCCGGCGATGATCACTCGATCCACACCCTTGCCTCGGGTCTTGTCCAGGATCTGCTGGTCGATGGCGCCGTCGCGATAGTTGATGATCTCTGTGGCGCCGTATTCTTTGGCCAGATCGGTGCAGACTTTGCGGGAGCCGACAGCGAAGAGATTGGCTGCGCCCCGCAGCGTTGCAGCCGCCACTGCCATCAGCCCTACCGGGCCGACGCCCACTACGCACACGTCGTCACCATACTGTACGTCGGCCAGCTCCGCTCCGTGAAAGCCCGTGGGCATCATATCGCTGAGCATGACCGCCGCACCAGGATCGACGCCTTCGGGGAGCAGCGCCAAATTGCCGTCGGCGTCATTGACGTGGAAATACTCGGCGAATACCCCGTCTTTGAAGTTGGAAAATTTCCAACCGGCCAGCATCCCGCCCGAGTGCATGGGGAAGCCGCGCTGGGCTTCCAGAGAATTCCAGTCCGGGGTGATGGCGGACACGATGACCTTGTCGCCGGGTTTAAAATCTTTGACCAAAGCTCCCACTTCATCCACGATGCCCACGGCTTCGTGGCCTAAGATCATATCCTTACGGTCCCCGATGGCGCCTTCCCAGACGGTATGGACGTCTGACGTGCAGGGGCTCAGAGCTATCGGCCGAACGATGGCGTCCATCGGGCCGCAGGCGGGGCGTTCTTTCTCAATCCAGCCCACCTTGTCAATGCTTAACATGGCAAAACCTTTCATATGTACCCTCCTTTTTGCGGCGGCAATTTCGATTGCCGCCTGTCTCATAGAAGCCGCGGTCCCGAATTTTGGCTCTTTTCGGGACCGTTGATCGCGCCGCTGGGAAATCTTCCCCCGGCACGGCCAAATCTGACAAAATTACTCTGATTTAATTGTAGCATAGAACAAAATTTTTCGCAATTATCCTGTTTCGTATTTATTTGTGTAATGATATGTATACAAAATCCAACTCATTGTATTCTAATATTACTCCATGAGGTGACGCCGACTGACAGGATGAGATGGTTTTGGGTATCCACTTAACAAAGGCAAGCATACGCGCTGCCGGCGCTTAGTGATTATGGTACTATATGAACACTTAGCGAGCGTCAGAGCGCGAGCATAGTGAGAATATGTGCCTAACCACTTGGCAAAGATGAGCGAAGCGAAGTCTGCGCTTAGTGGTTATGGTATAATGAAGCTAACTCGTCAACAGGAAAGCGTGATAAACTGTTTTTTGTGCCGGTATTGGCTAAGTGCTATGTAAAGAAAGGAGCGGAGGAAGATGCACGCAGTGGAAAAACTGCTGGCGGAAAAAGCCGGGCGAAAGGAGGTCCGGCCGGGGGAGATCGTCAACTGCGACGTGGATTTAGCGGGGATCAACGATCTCTATTTGCAGACGGTACGGTCATTTTTTGAGATGGGCGGGGAGCGGGTCTTTGATCCCGATAAGATCGTGATGTTTTTTGATCATTACGCGCCCTGCGCCACCATCACCCAGGCGGAAAATCACAAGCAGTTCCGGGAATTCTGTTTTTCTCAGGGGATCGAGAAGCTGATGGACATTGATCAGGGCGTATGTCATCAGGTGTTGGCGGATAAGGGCTGGGTGCATCCCGGGGAGATCGTGGTGGTGACAGACTCCCATACGACGACCCACGGGGCTTTCGGCGCTTTTGGCACCGGGGTGGGGGCCACGGATTTGGCGACCATTATGATCACGGGAAAGCTGTGGTTCATGGCGCCGGAGATCTTTCGCATCCATTTGGTGGGAAAACGCGCCCCGGGGGTCTACGCCAAGGACATCATCCTCCACATCATCGGCGATTTAGGTGCGGATTATGGCGTCTACAAAGCGGTGGAGTTTACCGGTCCGGCGGTGGCGGATTTGAGCGTCTCGGAGCGCATGTGCCTGTGCAATATGACCACGGAAATGGGCTGCAAGACGAGCTATATCCAGCCGGATGCGGTGACCATGGCATTTTTGCAAAAGCATGTGACCCGGCCCTACAAGATTTACGATACGGACGAGGGATACCCCTACGCGGCGGAACTTACCTATGACGTGAGCGAGATTCCCCCGCAGGTGGCGGCGCCCTCCAGCGTGGACAATGTGTTTCCACTGGAACAATATGCCGGCACTTCCATCGACGAAGCGTACCTTGGTTCATGTACCGGCGGGCGGCTGGAGGATTTAGCCGTCGCGGCTCAGATTCTGCGGGGAAAGCATCTGCCGAAAACGACCCGGATGATCGTCGTCCCGGCGTCGAAACAGGTGATGGAAGACGCCATGGCGCAGGGCTATATTCAAGAGCTGATGACGGCGGGTTGTACGGTGACGGCCCCGGGCTGCGCGGCCTGTCTCGGCGTTCATCAGGGGATGCTGGCGGGGGGCGAGGTTTGCATCAGCTCCACGAACCGCAATTTCCCCGGGCGCATGGGACATGTG
>CAJPQU010000112.1 GCA_905372875.1 uncultured Schwartzia sp.
CTATTGCACGGTGTGCCGCATCCCGAAAGAGTACGGAGAAAAAACACCGGATGAGAAGCGGGAAAAACTTTCCGCCGCGTACCAACTGGTAATGGCGGATCTGGCCAAAGAGCGGGCGACGCTTCTCAATATCGAAGATATCCTTGAGGCGCGTCAGCTGCGGCTGGCGGTGCCCAAAAAATAAGAAAGGAGAAAAACGGATGGCGAATAAGGCGGGCGTGAAGGAGATTCAAGAAGGATTTAACGGGCTTCTCCGTCTCATCGAGGGGCAGGAGGAAGAGGCGCGGGCAAAGTATCAAACGGCCCTCAAGACGCTTCTTTCGGAAATGTTGAAGCTTTTAGCATAAGAGAAGAACCCGCCGGTAAGTCCATCCGGCGGGGATATTCCTTCGTCTTTACCCCGGATTTTCAAAAAGCGGCAAAAGGCCGCGTCTCTGCTCGATAAAGGAATTATTATTTAGACATTTCTCTGAAAAAATAAGCAAGTTTAGGAGAGGTCATATCATGCCATATATCCATTCCCGGTGGACATCCCAAGATGGGAATTTCATGATAGATAAAAAATATCACAGCTGGCGCTTTATGCCGAAGAAACCGGCGATAAGGGAACAGCGTCAGCCGAAACGGTGGGGAACGCCCCTCGCCCAAGAAAAGATCAACCAGAGGCGGCGGGTGGAGGAAACCACGCGGCTGATGATGGATAATTTTCAGCCCGGAGATACGTATTTCACGCTGACTTTTCGGGAAAAGCTGCCGGTCAAGGAGATCAAGCGCCTGGTGGAAAAGTTTAAGCGTCAGATCCGGGATCGCTTGAAGCAGCATGGGAAAGCGTTTAAGTACCTCTCCGTGATTGAAAATATGGGATTAGCGGCCAAAGGGCGGCCCCATGCCCATATCTTGACGAACCAGCTGACGGAGGAGGAGCTGCGCTTTGCAGTTTCGATCTGGAAGATGGGGAGGGTGAAGGTAGAGCGTTATGGCGGTGCGGCCATGGACGCGGCAAAGCTCTCGGAGTATTTCTGCAAAGAAGAAATCGATAAGGAGACGGGGAGCGGGCGGATCGCGCTGTCGCAAAATCTTCTCCGGCGCGCTCCGGTAAAAGAGATCGTGACGCGCTCGGAGACGTATCGGGAAGAGATACGCGCGCCTAAGGGGTACCGGGTGGTGGAGGCGCTTTCGTACAATGTGCGCACAGATGAAGGATATCCGATCAAAGTAGCGGTATTCGAGCGAATAGGGGGGAAGCTATGAAATTACGGGAGACGATTTGGGAGCTGAAACGGATGAAGGCAGAGCTGCCTTCGGGATCGCCGGGTGCCATGGCGCTTTCCCGGGCGATCGCCATCGTGAAAAAAGAGAATGAGCGGCATGAGGCGGCGGTGAAGAAGTTTCATGATCGGCTCCACGGGCGCGGGAAACCGCCCTGATTTTGGCATACGTCTATTCCGTAGGGACAATTTCGCACGGAAGCCGGGTGCATATTTATGCGGGGAGGCGGAGGATGAAGCTGAAACGAGGGGAAAAAGTCAAAACGGCCTGCGCACGCTGTGGGAAATTTTTTTCGTATGTGTTTTATTCCCGCCGGCGGAATATCTGCGATTCTTGCGTGGCCACGCCGCGCCAGAAAGCGAATGTGAGCCTGAAAACGCGACGTCAGCGGCTGCGAAAGGAGCAGGCCGCGCGCAAGAAAAAACAAAAAGGGCGATTATCGCTGGATGAAAAAATACGTGAAGCGACAAGATTGCACCTCTCGTACGGAAAATATATGGTTCTCGCAAATAGGCGTCAGCATTGAGCTGGCGCCTATTTTTTTATTCCAGAAGCTATTTCACGCGATTTGTGGTAAGTTTGGATTAGAGACATGAGACACACCGTATACGCGCGGGCGCGCGTGCGAGGAGAGGGGGCGAAACGAGTGGCGCCGCGGACGAAGAGCGTAGGGAAAAAGGCGGAAAAACGAGACACAGAAAAGACGAAAAAACCGGAGCCGAAGAAAGCGAAAAAGAGCGCGGCAAAAGCACAACTCCCCAAAGCATTGAAAAATCCGAAAGCGGCAAAGGCGAAGAACGCGGAGCCGGCAGGAAGAAAAAGCGGAGCGAGAAGCGCGAAAAGCGGCGCGAAGAGCGCGAAACCGGAGCAAAAAGCGGGAAAAGCGGAGCGAAGAGAAATCGGGGAGAAGAAAGAACGGGCGTTCCGGTTTGTGCGAAACGCAAAGCAGAACGCTTTTCTCAACGCGCTGGCAAAGACGGGAACGGTGAAGGGGGCGGCGCAGCTTTCGGGGGAGAGCCGAGCAAACCATTATCGCTGGCTGGAAGACGATGCCTACCGGGTAGGGGTCGGCCGGGCCCGGCAGATGGCGGCGGACCTTTTAGAAGACGAGGCCTGGCGCCGCGGGGTCGAGGGCGACGAGCGGGCGGTTTACAACAAACACGGCGTCCGGGTCGATACGGTCAGGTATTACAGCGACCGGCTTTTAGAAAAGCTCCTGGCGGCGAACTTGCCGGAGAAGTATAAAGAGCGCGTGGAGCAAACGGTGGTCGGGGATGGAGCGGCGGAATTTTGCTGGGAAGGAGATGAGACGGATGGAGACGAGGGGCGAGGCGAGGAAGATCACAATTCCTTACCGGCCGGAAAAGCTCTGGCGGGAGAAGATTCACCCCGGGCTTGAAAAACATCGCTTTTCCGTTCTTGTGGCGCACCGTCGCTTTGGAAAAACCGTAGGGACCGTCAACCACATGATCAAGATGGCGATCAAAAATAAAAACCGCGCGCCGCACTACGCGTACATCGCGCCCTATCGCAATCAAGCGAAGATGATTGCCTGGGAATACTTAAAATTCTACGCGCACGTGATCCCGCAGCTTCGCGTCAATGAGAGCGAGCTTTACGTGGAATTGCCGCGCCGCCGGGCATACGAAGGGTCGGCGGGAGCAAGGATCCATATCGTGGGGGCGGATCATCCCGATGCGCTTCGCGGGGGATATTGGGACGGGGTGATTCTTGACGAGTATGCGCAGATCAAAAAAGAGCTGTGGGATGAGATCATCAATCCGGCGATCGCCGACCGAAAAGGCTGGGTGATTTTCATCGGCACGCCAAAAGGGCAAAACCATTTTTACGATATCTACCTCAAGGCGCAGAAAAACAAAGACTGGTACACGGCCCTGTACAGGGCGGAAGACAGCGGGATCTTCGCGGAATATGGACGATTTGGACCGGAGGAATTAAGGCGCATGAAGGCAGACATGACGAGACTCGCGATTCGGCAGGAATTGGAATGCGACTTTACAGCGAGCGCGTCGAATATCCTGATCCCAATCGATACGGTGACGGCGGCGACGGAACGGACGTACCGCAGCGAAGAGATCGCCGGCGCGCCGAAGATTTTAGGGGTCGACGTGGCGCGCTTCGGAGACGATTCGTCCGTCCTTTTCCGCCGTCAGGGGTTGGTGGCTTATCCACCGATGATACTGGACAATGTGGATAACATGGCGCTGGCGGGACAAGTGGCTGAAGAGATACGAAGATTCCGCCCGGACGCGGTCTTTATCGATTCCGGCCGGGGCGAAGGCGTCATTGACCGGTTACGTCAGCTTGGTCATCGGGTGACAGAAGTTAATTTTGGCGCACGGGCAGACGACGTTGGAAGATTCACGAATAAGCGTATAGAGATGTGGACGCGGCTGGCGAACTGGCTGGACGAAGGCGGCTCCATACCAAATATTTCGGAACTTAAGACGGAGCTCACAACGCCGGAATATGCGTTTACAAAGTCGGGGCATTTATATCTTGAATCGAAGGAGAACATCAAGGAAAAGCTCGGGCGCTCTCCGGATATAGCGGACGCTTTAGCGCTGACATTTGCGTATCGCGTGGCGCCGCCGGAGATGGCAATGGCAAGGAGAAAGTGCAGCACCGATTATGACTTTTGAAAGGGGGTGAAAAATATGTGCACAGGAGGAGGCGGCGGAAGTTATACGCCGGCGCCCGCGCCAAAGGTGGATCCGGTGCCGACGCTGGTCACGGACAACGGACAAAACAGCACGCAGTCGGCAGCAAAGAAGGAACGGAGAAAGAAGGGGCAAAGCTCGAACGTCTTAGCCGCGGATCGGGACACGATTTTAGGCAGCGTAGCGGGCGGCATGACCGGAGATACGTCCGGCCGGAAAACGCTGGGGTGAGGTAAAACATGGAAACAATAGCGGGATCGGCGCGTACGCCGCCGGATACGCCAATTTCTTCGATCGACATGGCGGCCAAGGCAGGCCTTTCCAAAAAGCAGCTTCGCCAGACGGTGAAAGCGATGGAAGACGCGCAGGAAGAATATAAGATTCGCTGGCAGGCGATCCGGGAATTTCAGCTTCCCTTTATCGGTGAGTTCATCGACCGGGGGGACACGGAAAACCGGGCAAAGCGCCGGGACACGAAAATCTGGAACAGCGCGGCCTGGGAAAGCTGCCAGGTTTTCGCAGCGGGGATCATGAGCGGCTTGACGCCGCAAAACCGCAGATGGTTTCGCCTTTCCTTTTCTGATCGGACGCTTTCCGACGACGCAGAGGCGAGCCGGATCTTAGACGAGCGAATGGAGATTCTAAACGACGTCTTGGACAAGTCGAATTTCTACAACGCGATCCATACGGCATATCTGGAGCTTCCTTTCGGTCAGGCCCCGTTAGGGGTCTTTTCCGACCGCAACCACGGAGTCCATTTTGTTTCCTACACGATCGGCAGTTACATGCTGGCGGCGTCGGCGGACGGAAATGTGGATGTCTTTTGCCGGAAACGGAAAATGACGGCGCGCCAGCTCGTTGAAAAATTCGGCGAGGAGGTGCTGCCCGAAACAATCCGGCGGGAAGCCAGGGAAACGGCGGGCATGAAGGCGAGCCATACGGTGTACTGGATCGTACAGCCAAACCCAAAGAAAGCGGAGGAGAAGGCGGGCAGGATTTATCTGCCGTACATTTCCGCCTACTGGCTGGAAAATTCAAGAGACGACGAGTGGCTCTATGTCGGCGGATTCCACGAATGGCCGGTGCCGGTGGGAAGGTATCTCATCACGGGCACAGACACCTATGGAAAAGGACCAGGCTGGTTTGCCGAAGGCGACGCGAAAGAGCTGCAAATGCTCGAACGGGATAAGCTGGCACTCGTGGAGCTAACGGTAAAGCCGGTGATCACGGCGGATGAAGAAACGGCGAACCGGGGCATAAGTTTGACGCCGGGGGATATAACGATCCATGCAGGCGGAGAACAGGGTGGAGCCAAGCCACTCTTTCAGGTGGCGGCGCATATCGAACAGCTGGAATATACCATCGAAAAAGTCGAAAACCGGATAAAAAGAGCCTATGCGGCGGACCTTTTCTTGATGATGGACCAACAAACCAAGCAGATGACAGCCCGGGAGGTCGTGGAACGGATGCAGGAGAAGATGCAGCAGCTCGGCCCCGTGGTCCAGAGAATGCAGTTTGAATTTCTCTCGAAGATCATCGAACGTGTCTATAACATCCTCGACCGGGCGGGGGTGTTCCCGCCGGTCGAGGACGAGGAGACGCTGGCGGCGATCGCGGACAAGGAGATTCGCATCGAGTACATCAGCCCGTTAGCGCAGGCGCAGAAGATGAGCGGCCTCGTGAACATCGAGCAGGCGCTTGAATTCGTGGGCCAGATCGCGCAGTTTGCTCCTGAAGTCTTGGATAAAGTGGATTATCCGGAAGCCGTGGACCGCTACGTCGATATGGTTGGCGCTCCGGCGGCAATCAAACGGAGCAAGGAAGAATTTCAGGCGATTCAGGAGAAGAAGGCAGAGGAAGCGGCCAAAGCGCAGGAGATGCAGCAGGCGACGGCCATGGCGCAGGCGGCGGCTCCAGCGGCGCAGGCGGCGAAGAATTTCAGCGATGCGGCAAAGGACGGCAATCCGGCGTTGGCGCAGCTTCTCGGGGTAAATACGATGGGACTGCCGGCGGGAGGAGAAAGCAATAATGGATAAACCGATAAGCTTTGAAGGCCTTCGCTGGGAAAAAGACCGCGACAGCCTCGTTGATCTTTTAGGGCAGCCGGGCGGCCGCTGGTTCATCGCCAGGCTTTTGGAAATCTGCGGGGTCTGGCCGCCGCGCGCCTCGGACTGGTCGAGTGAAAGAAGCGCAGCCATCGAGGAAGGGGCGCGACGGGTCGGCATTCGTCTGTTTCGCGATCTGAAGATGGCAGGAAAGGAGGACGCTTTAGGCGAGCTGATAGCAGAATACCGGGAAACGGTTGCGTGGATGGAAGAAACGGTAAAGAAAAAAAGAGGGGTGTGCAGCTATGAAGGATTTTCCTTTTGATTTACAGCTTTTCGCCGACGCTGGCACAGAAGGCTCGGCGGGGGCGGAAGAGCAAACGGGGGGCGACGCGGCAAAGACCGAAGGCGCGGCATCCCCGGGAACGCTAAACGGCGCGAAGGATACAATCCTGGGCGCGGGAAATGCAC
>CAJPQU010000113.1 GCA_905372875.1 uncultured Schwartzia sp.
GGGATGAAGGGCCGGAGATGAGAACAACCGAGGCCCCTCGAGCGACAGCTTCGGCAGCAATGGCGTACCCCATTTTACCGCTGGAATGATTGCCGATATAACGCACCGGATCAATGGGTTCGAGTGTTCCCGCCGCCGTCACCAATACCTTGACACCGGACATTGTTCCCTGTCTCCCGAAAAATGTATCCAGAGCCGACACCAGCGTTTCCGATTCAGGAAGACGTCCTGCGCCTTTCGTACCACAGGCCAAATGTCCATAAGCGGGGGGAATGATATGCGCACCTCGCTCCTCCAATATCTTGAGATTTTTCTGTACTACAGAATTTTCATACATCCGGGTATTCATCGCCGGTGCGAAAAAGAGCGGCGCCGATGTAGCCAAAAGGGTGGTAGAAAGCATATCGTCGGCCAGTCCCACCGCTGCCTTGGCGATAATATTTGCCGTCGCCGGCGCAATCAAAACGGCATCGGCCAGATTCGCCAGCGTTACATGTGCTACGTTCCAATGCGTCACCGGCGCCCACATATCCATCGCTACGGGATTCCCGCTAATCTCCCTAAAAGTCAGCTCGGTTACAAATTGCGCAGCTTCTCTCGTCATGATCACATACACATCAGCGCCCATTTGCCGCAGTCGACTGGCCACTTCCACCGCCTTATACGCGGCAATGCCGCCGGTAACCCCTAAAACAATTTTTTTCCCATCCAACATTGCTTTCACCTCCCTCATCCACAAGTGACCTGGCCTCTGTCAGCCTGAACCTTAGGCCTCCTATTTGAGACTGACTTTTCTCCGTTTATAAAGAATGCGCCCTTCCGCTACCTCGGCCAGGGCTCTCGTCACATTCTTGGTCGTCTGGACCGATACCTTAACCGCCGCGCCGTCCAAAAGCTGACGTGCCCGCTTAGCCGCCAACACCACCAAAGTGTAACGGCTATCAACCTTTTTTAACAAATCGCCCATAGGCGGATGTACGATGTCCATATTTTACTCTCCTTTTCCTTTCGTTACCTTATCCCCAAATTATTCACTATTGACTCTCGCTGACCATACGCAAAAGATCCTGATTTCCTTCTACCCGGCAATGTTCCGCCGTCAAAATCGCCACAATTTTCGCGACGGCCGTCTTTACTTCATCGTTCACCACCACATAATGATACTGTTGGGCCACCCTGATCTCTTTCTGTGCCGCTTGCAGGCGACAGGCCAAACTGGCTTCATCTTCTGTACCCCGTCCCCGAATCCGTCGTTCCAGTTCCATGAGCGACGGTGGAAGCAGAAAAATGAACACCCCGTCGGGAAATCGTTCCTGCACCTTCAGGGCGCCTTGGGTATCAATTTCCAGTAAAATATCCTGTCCGGCAGCCAATTTTTCTTTAATCGGCTGCAAGGGTGTTCCGTAATAATTCCCATACACCGTCGCCCATTCTAAAAGTTCTCCTTCAGAGATCATCGTTTCAAAAACAGGCTTTGTGAGGAAATAATAATTGACCCCGTGCCTCTCCCCTTCCCGTGGTGACCGCGTCGTCGCTGAGATAGAATAGGCGATCTCGGGGTGGGCGGACAAAAGTGCCGAGCATACCGTTCCTTTTCCCGTGCCTGACGGCCCCGAAACTACGATCAGGCAGCCTTGTCTCATGTCTCATCATCCTTCATCCGATACTCCGGTTCATCACCAACCGCACGGTGCGCCACCGTTTCCGGCTGTACGGCGGAAAGGATCACATGATCGCTGTCCACGATGATTACCGCCCGAGTACGACGGCCATAGGTCGCGTCAATCAGACGCCCTGCTTCTCGCGCCTCTTGGATCAAGCGCTTAATGGGCGCGGATTCAGGACTTACAATGGCAATGATGCGGCTGATCGGCACAATATTGCCAAAACCGATATTGAGCAACTTGATATCCACAACATTCTCCTCATTCTATATTTTGGATCTGCTCCCGCAGTTTCTCAATTTCACTCTTCATCTCAACTGCCGTCTGGATCGCCTGTGTGTTATTTGCCTTAGATGCCGCTGTATTGACCTCTCGATTCATTTCTTGGATGAGAAAATCCAATTTACGGCCCACCGGCTCCGACGCCTCTGCCAATATCCGGCGAAACTGTTCAAAATGGCTGCGCAAACGAACGATCTCTTCCGTATAGTTTACTTTATCGGCATAAATTGCCACTTCTTGAATTACCCGAGCCGGATCAATCTCTTTCGCCTCCAAAAGTTCCGCCAGCGTTTTTTGCAGCCGTTCGCGATAACACTCCACGATCTCCGGCCCCAACTCGGCAATTTTTTCTGCATAACCTTCCAAAATCTTCAGATGCATAAAAAGATCATCTTTAAGATTGTTTCCTTCTGCTTCTCGCATAGTCACAAATTGCTGCAGCGCCCCTTCCAAAACTTGGATGAGCAACTGTTTTGCATCGGACATGTCGCTTTCCGTTTCTATGGTCGTCAAGACGCCCGGATAAGCTGCGATCTCTGCTACCGTGAAAGGTCGTGCCAATCGCAAAGTATCGCTGATCTCGTTGAGCGCTGCGTGATACATTTGCGCCAAGCCTTTATCAACCTTGATCTCTTTACGGAGTTCCCGTTTATCTATGAAACGGACACTCACCGTCAGCTTCCCACGAGCCGCATATTCCCTGATTTTTTCCTGCATGGCCTCGGCAAAGGCATCCAATACACGCGGCATACGGATATCCACATCTAAAAAGCGCTGGTTCACCGCTTTAACTTCGACGGATAGGTGATAATTCTCATCTTCTGCCTTTCCCGCCCCGAAGCCGGTCATACTTCTCAGCATAGGCGCCCCCTTTCTGCCGTCACTCGAACCATTCCCCCTTAAACACCAGATCTGCAGGGCCGGTCATATAAACATGGTTATCCTCTGCCCACTCCACGGTGAGAATTCCGCCGTCCAATTCGATTTCTACTTGGCGTTCCGTCTTATGATTTAATATCGCTGCTACCAGCGTCGCGCAGGCCCCCGTCCCACAGGCCAACGTCACCGACGCTCCACGCTCCCAGACCCGCATCCGAAGATGCGTACGATCCCGAATGACAACGAATTCCGTATTCACCCGCCGCGGAAACCATTCGTGCTTTTCAAAAGCTGGGCCGATTCGATCAATATCCAGTGCCGCCAGATCCTCGACAAAAACGACACAGTGAGGGTTGCCCATGGAAACGCAAGTAACATCATAGGTGTGGCCCAACACAGTGATAGGGCGATTGACAATCGGTCCCCGGCCCAACCCTACCACCGGAATATCTTCCGCTTCCAAGACCGGCTCTCCCATATCTACCCGAACTGACTGTATCCCATCTTCGATAAAGATGAGTGAAGGGCGCAGTATGCCCGCGCCAGTTTCCACCGTAAACGTCGTCTTATCCGTTAAACCATAATCATAAACCAGCCGAGCGAAGCAGCGGATACCGTTGCCGCACATTTCCGCCTCGCTGCCATCCGCATTAAAGATTGCCATACGAAAATCGGCGTCCACCGACGGCAATACCAAAATTAAACCATCGGCCCCAATTCCATAATGACGGTCGCACATGCGTACCGCCAAATCTGCGGGATCAGATATCTGCTCCGCCCGATCGTCAATCAGTACAAAATCGTTGCCGCACCCCTGCCATTTTGTAAACGCTATCGCCATATATTTTTCCCGCCTTCTTACGCTTTATTGTAACGGTTCCTATATCTATATGCAAGGGGCTGCGCGTTTTTAAAGAAGTCCCCCATCGTTCTTAACCGGTGGTCCCTCTTATTTAAAGCACCGGAGCGAAAAACTTCGATCTCGATACTTAGTTCGCCTTACGATTTCATCCTAGGCGCGCCTGCCATTCAACTTCCCTAAAACCAACGAGAACGAATCCCGATCCCAACAAAAGGGGCCGTTTAATTAAAAGCCCGTCGGTGGAAAGCAACGCGTACTGCTCATCAACACTCATCGACGCGAGCTTATCCTTTAATCCCAACGCCTTATATTTTAGCCCGCTGGTATTAAAAAAACGCTTCAGCGGGAGACCACTGGCCTTATGCCAGGCACGCAGCTCCGTTTCCGTAGGGTTTTCTTTTTGGATATCGCGATATTTTACCACAATACCGCGTCCCTCCAGCCAGGCTTGCGCCTTCCGACAGGTACTGCATTTAGGATAGCAGAGAAACAACAAATTTTTCACTGTGGACTCCTTTTCACGACTTCCCCTTTACCAATTCACCCTGCCAGTCCGTAATGCCGCCAAGATCGACAAGGTTTGTATAGCCCATTTTCGCCAGCTTCTGAGCGGCTGCATGACTACGTTGGCCGCTCCTGCAGTAGACGAAGATAAGCTGATTTTTGTCCGTTAGCCGAGAGGGAGGTGTTTCGGCAATGGTTTCATTAGGGATACAAATTGCTCCAGGAAGATGACCTTCCTCATATTCTTTTTGCGTCCGCACATCTAAAAGAATATAACCCGTCTCCGTCGCCATCATCGTCTTTGCTTCATCCATGGATACACGGCGTACAGAAACAGGCCGAACAGGCTCTTT
Organism: uncultured Schwartzia sp.; assembly: GCA_905372875.1. Lineage (GTDB taxonomy): Bacteria > Bacillota > Negativicutes > Selenomonadales > Selenomonadaceae > CAJPQU01. The sequence goes on from CAJPQU010000113.1 coordinate 4,545, forward strand.
CGTTATCCCCGTCGGACCGCCACCACATCCTCCGGCCAAAAACATCACCAGCGTCAAGCTTGTCAACCAAAAAATTTTTTTCATTCTCATTCCTCCTGCCCAGTCATACTTGTCAATGAAGCTGCCAGTAAAAGGATATCTCTATTTTTTGACAGTGTTTCTGCGATAGTTTTATTTACTATACTATGAATTGACATATCCTTCAATAGCCGATAGATGGTTCCTCTCTTTTCAGCAGGGACCGCTTTGCTCCCGCTGCCCTATAATGATATACTGAAGACATACTATCCACGAAGCGAGGTCATCATCATGAGTATGGACGGATTTTCCCTACACTGGCTGATAGAAGAACTGCGCATCCGTCTTACCGGAGGACGCATTGATAAAGTGAATCAGCCTAATCATCATACCGTCCAATTGAGTATTCGCCAACCAGGAGAAAACCAGCTCCTGCTCATTTCTATTCAGCCCCAAAATCCCATCATGTATCAGCCTGTCGCTCCTTTGGAAAACCCGTCGGAGCCACCTACCTTCTGCATGGTACTGCGAAAACATTTGGAAGGAGGACGCATTGCCGCTATCGAGCAAATTGGCCTCGACCGCCTCATTCGTCTCGATATCGACTGCATAGGAAGTGGCGGACGCCTTACGACCCGTACACTCATGGCGGAATTTATGGGAAAATACAGCAATCTCATTTTAGTCGAAGACGGTGTTATTTGGGACGCACTGCGACGAATCGGAGCCAATTCCAGTCGTGTCCGCCGCGTTCTCCCCGGACTTTCCTACGAACGGCCGCCTGCTCAAAATAAGCAAAATGTACTGACGACCTCCATGGATGATATCCTCTTAAAAATTAATTTAATGAAGGAACAAACTTTAGCCTCGGCTATCTGTGCCGTTTGCCTCGGCTTTGGTCCGGTTACCGCCAAAGAAATCGTTTCCTCCGCCGGACTCGCAGCTGACATGCCCGTTGCTTCTCTTAATGAAGCCAACTGCACCGCGTTGAAAGCATCATTCACCAAAATCCTGAAAGCGGTCGCCGGCCCTGCCTTTGCGCCTTGTCTCATTCTCAATAAGGGTCGAAAATTACAAGCTATGGCCGCTTTCCCGTTGCACTGTTTCCCCGACAGCGTCAGAGAAACTTTCTCCACGATAAACGACATGGTCGTCCGTGCTTCCCTCCTCCTGGGAAGTTATGTGCCCCCGGATAGAGAACGCTTCCGTAAACTTCTTCGAAACGAACGCAGCCGTGCCCAAAATAAAGTAGAAAAACTGCGTCAGGAAGCTGTCGCTGCCGAAAACGCCGAAGAAGTAAAAATTTTGGCTGACAATCTTATGACTTATCAATACCAACTCACCGATCATGTCGACGCCGAACTGACTGTACCGAATATTTATGACCCCGCCGGAAAGTCTCTGACTATCCCACTAAATCAAAGGCTCACTGTCAACCAAAATATTCAAAATTATTACCATAAATACAACAAACTGAAACGGGCTCAGTCACTTCTCAAAAAGCAAATCGCCGAATGTGAGGATAATATTCGTTATTTAGCCAGCATTGAAGCCTCCCTCACCGCTTCCTCCACCCTGGCCGATCTCAGAGACATCCGTACCGAGCTCATCGCCGGTGGCTGGCTCAAGGAAAAACAAAAAAAGAAGCCGGGGGAAAAAACTTCTCAGCCTTTTTCTTTCAAAGCCCCCGACGGTTCCGAAATTTTAGTGGGAAAGAACAATTACCAAAACGACCGCCTCACCTTCAAGACCGCGCAGCGGGATGATATCTGGCTGCATACGCAGGATATTCCAGGTTCTCACGTCATTCTCCGCACAGAAGGCAAAGAACCGACC
>CAJPQU010000114.1 GCA_905372875.1 uncultured Schwartzia sp.
GTTATAATCGATACGATTTATTTAATAACGTAAATTCAAAAAGCAGCAAATATTTTGTCATCAATAAGAACGGGGACTTTCAAGCCACAAATTGGGTGCAAAACTTCCCGATCACTTCCTATTATGGACAGATCGGCGTCCAAGGCGTGGAACATACCGGTTCTGTAAAGCATACGTTAGTAGCTGCGATTGATAAGTCTTGGTACAATACCTATCGCAATCTGGACAGCACCGATCAAACAAACCAACAATTTTCCACCCCGAACGGCAATTTGTACAGCGGCGTGCCCTTTGGCCCCTATACAAATTATCACGCGGACAAGGTACGCTGGGGATCTCTGGGTTCTACCTCGCGAAAATGGTCGTGGTCGCTCAATGATAACATCGAATACAAAAAACTAAATATTTTGTTAGGATACTTTTACAATCATTCCCGCACCAACACCTATAACAAAACCGGAGCTATAACCAAAGCGGCGCACAGCCAAGCGGGGAGTCCTACCTACGGGCTCGTATACAGCCCAACAGATCAATTATCTTTCTATGCCAGTCATTCGGAAAGTTTTAATATGGAAACGGTCGTCAGTAATAAATATAAAAACGTTGGCGAAATTTTACCGGCCGCCAAAACAAAGCAGAATGAAATTGGCGTGAAATATCTGAATCGAGATTTATTAACCTCTTTGAGTCTATTCGATATTAAAAAAGCCGGCAATATCGAGGTGACGGAAGGAGCCAATCTTTACCAGCGTCAAGCGGGCGAAGATGAATACAAAGGCGTAGAGGTCGCCTTTAACGGGAAACTGGCGCCAAAATGGAATCTCATGGGCGGCATGATGTATTTGGACGCCAAACACCATAAGACAACGAAGCCCATCCTTGAAAATCAGCGCATCAGCGGCGCCTCGCGCTGGAACGGCATTTTAGCGCTGGAATACGAAGCGGATGATCGCTACACGTTGTTTGGCCGCATCCTGTACAACGGCGCCGCAATCATCTGGGATGCGGATATCACGAATCAACTGGATGTATCGCCCTACACCACCTTAGATGTAGGCGTAAAATATAAAACTACCTGGAATAAAATTCCCGTACAGTTTAACTTGACATGCTACAATGTTTTGGGTAAAGACTATTGGATTCCAAAGTCCGGCGTCGATACCGTGATTTTAGGAAATCCCAGGACTTTGACGCTTTCCGCCCAATTTACTTTCTGACATCATTGTTTTGGATAAAAAGAACGGAGTCCGCTCACGGTCAGCAGACTCCGTTCTTTATTTACATACAGGCGAAAAACCGAGTGACACCCTCACTTTCTCGCCGCGAACCGCCTTACTTCTTCGGCCATTTCCTCCCGACGGCATACACCCTCATGAAGTACCGCCGCTCCTTGAAGCGCCGCTAATCCCGAGGGAACCGGCGCTTCGTTCCTCGCCGCCAATTCTTTGAGCAGCGCGAAGCAGTCCCGCCCTTCTATCTCTACCCCTAAGGCACTCAATACGCTGTCGTTAAATTTGTAGGGGCTGGCCGTAGATACCACCACCATGGGACGCCGATCGTCGGTGCGCCGCTGATAGGCATGAGCAACGGCCCATGCTACCGCCGTGTGGGGATCCATGACGTAGCGGTGTGCGTCGTAGACCTCCTTAATCGCCGCTTTCGTCTTGGCATCGTCCGCCCAATCCGCCCAAAAATAGTTCTGCATCCGCTGGATCATGCTGACTCCGCAGTCATAGCGGCCCTCCTCCGCCAAGTTCTTCATCCAATGGCGCACCATGGCGGTATCGCCGGTCAGATGGTAGAGCAGCCGCTCCAAATTGCTGGAAATCAGGATATCCATGGAAGGGGTAATGGTTTTGAAGAACTCACGATTCCTATCGTAATACCCGGTGAGCAGAAAATCCGTCAGCACGTTGTTCTGATTGGAGGCGCAGACCAGCCGTCCGATAGGAAGCCCCATCTGCCGCGCGTAGAATCCGGCTAAAATGTTGCCGAAATTCCCCGTGGGAACCGTGAAATTTACCGCATCGCCGCTCTTGATCGTCCCCATGCGTAAAAGATCGGCATAGGCGCTAAAATAATAGACGATTTGAGGCGCCAATCGTCCCCAGTTGATGGAATTGGCCGAGGACAGCTTTACGCCGGAGGCCGCGAACTTTTCCCGCAGTGCTCCATCGCCAAAGATTTCCTTGACGCCGCGCTGGGCATCGTCAAAATTCCCCTCGACGGCCATGACCGCCACATTCTGCCCTTCCTGCGTGACCATCTGCAGCCATTGCATACGGCTGACGCCTCCGGAAGGATAGAACACCATGATCTTCGTCTGGGGGACATCGCAGAACCCCGCCAGCGCCGCCTTTCCCGTATCTCCCGAGGTCGCTGCCAAAATTAAAACTTCGCTCTTTTCTCCCGTCTTTCGAAGGGCGGTGGACAAAAGTTGAGGCAAAAGCTGAAGAGCCATGTCCTTAAAGGCACTGGTGGGCCCGTGCCAGAGTTCCAGCATCCCCATATCTCCCACCCAACGCGTGGGAGCCACCGCCGGATCGTCAAACTTTCCGCTGCGATAGGCTCGCTCCAAGCATCCTCGCAGTTCTTCCGGCTCGTAATCGTCAAAAAACAGCCCCAAGATCCGCGCGGCGCGCTGCGGGTATTCTAAATCCACCAGCGACGCCGGAAAATCCGATGCCACTTTCGGTATCTCCGTCGGGACAAAGAGGCCGCCGTCTTCCGCCATCCCCGCGAGGATCGCCGCTGCCCCTGTCAATTTTTGCTCGTTGCCTCGCGTGCTCACATATTCCATGGTCATAATCCGCCTTCCCCCGAAACTCTCTTTCCCCTTCGTCAAAAAAGTATGCTACAATTATAGCATAGCCGCACACCGATTTGAACCGCCTGAAGAAACACTGATACATTCTGCGCCAATCTGACAGGCTTCATTTTATCAGTGCTTCCCTGAAAAAGGAGACGCCCATGATCAAGATCGCTTTGGCACAGATTCCCGTGCTCCCCGGTCACCCCGATAAAAACACCGATACCATCCGTCGATACATCCATCAGGCCCGAGAGGAAGGCGCTGATCTCATTCTCTTTCCCGAGATGGCGATTCCTGGCTATCTCTTAGGGGACACATGGGAACAGCCCTCCTTTTTAGCCGAATGTGAGGCCTGCGGCCGAGAGATCATCGACGCGGCAAAAGACATCGCTGTTCTATTCGGCAATGTGGCCCTCGATCCGGCAAAGAAAAATCGCGACGGCCGCGTGCGCAAATATAACGCTCTCTTTGCCGCCCAGAACGGCTCTCTCGTCCCTCCGGCAAACCTCCCCTATCCCTTTTTCATCAAGACCCTGTTGCCGAATTATCGGGAATTTGACGACAGCCGATATTTTTTCAGTCTGCCGGAATTGGCGCAGGAGATGGGAAAAAAACCGGCGGACCTCTTATCGCCGCTGACCCTTTACCTGCAGGGAAAAGCTTACACCATCGGAGCGCTGCTCTGTGAGGACGGCTGGAGCGAAGACTACAACCTGTCACCCCTCCGTATCTTAGAAAACCAGGCGCCTTTGAACTTCGTCGTCAACCTCTCTTCCTCTCCCTATACCTTAGGAAAAAATGAGAAACGCCATCGCCTTTTCGGCCGGGAAGCCGCTGCTCTTCACGTGCCAATCTTCTATGTAAATCACGTGGGCGTCCAAAATAACGGCAAAACCGTCTATACCTTTGACGGCAGCAGCACCGTCTACGACCGCCAGGGGAAGATCCGCGCCGCCGCCCCCGCCTATCAGGAAGCGCTGCTCACCATCTCCCCGGAAATTCTTGCAGAGCGGCCCGTGCTTTCCTCTGCTGCTCCGGCAGAAACGGAAAGCCTTTTTCAAGCGCTCTCCTACGGCCTCCGCCATTTTATGGATGCTCTATCACTGAAGCGCGTAGTCATTGGTCTCTCAGGGGGAATCGATTCCGCTGTGGCTGCTGCCCTCTGCGTCCATGTCCTCGGTCCGGAAAATGTCCTGCTCCTCAATCTGCCCAGCCGCTTTAATTCCGCTGCCACCAAAGATTTAGCGGCACGACTGGCAAAAAATTTAGGCTGCCGCTACGCCGTCCTCCCCATTCAGGAATCCGTAGAACTCACCATCCGTCAAATCGAAACCACGCCTATCAAGAACCTCGCCGTCGGGAAAAGCGAAAACCTCGCCGTATCCGCCTTCATGGCGGAAAATATCCAAGCCCGGGATCGCTCTTCCCGTCTACTGGCCGCGGCAGCAGCGGCTTTCGACGGCGTTTTTACCTGCAACGCCAACAAAACGGAAACCACCGTGGGCTATTCCACCCTGTACGGCGATCAGGCCGGGTTCTTCGCGCCCCTCGCCGACCTCTGGAAATACCAGATTTACGATTTAGCCCGCTACCTAAACGACTGTATCTACCAATGGGAAGTCATTCCCCCGGAAATCATCGCTCTCCCCCCCAGCGCAGAACTGTCTGCCAAGCAAAATGTCGATCGCGGTCAAGGCGACCCGCTGCACTACCCTTATCACGATTACCTCTTCCGCGCTTTCGTGGAGCGCTGGCAAAAAGCCACCCCGGAAGATATTCTGACATGGTACGCAGCGGGTACCTTAGAGAAAGAGATCGGCTGCGCCCCAGGCCTCGTCAAACAGTATTTCCTCACGCCGGCTGACTTCATCGCCGACTTAGAACGCTGGTGGACCCTCTTCACTGGTCTCGCCGTGGCTAAGCGCATCCAAGCCCCTCCCGTTTTGGCTGTCAGCCGCCGCGCCTATGGATTTGACCACCGGGAAGCCCAGAATGGCCCCTACTATACAAAAAAATACCGCACCTTAAAGGCGCGGCTGTTACAGAAGCGCTGATAAACAAACGCTGAATAAAGGCTTTATGCTACGCATCGGCGCGACCGTAACGACGTTGACGCAGAGCTTCATAGAGAAGGACAGCCGCCGCAGCGGATACGTTGAGGGATTCGGCCTGTCCGACCATGGGGATGTAGAGGGGCTCCGCCGCCTCTAAGATTTCCGTCGAAACGCCGCTTCCCTCTTGGCCCAGAACAAGGGCGACTGGATCACGATAATCCGCGGAAAAATGAAGACAAGCCGTCGACGTTAAGGCGGCGGCGAAAAGTTTTACCCCCTGCTCTTCGGCAAAGCGAATAAATGTTCCACGTGAAACATTTGTCACCACCGGCAGATGAAAAAGAGAACCCATACTGGCACGAAGTGCCTTATCGGAAAAGAGATCGGTGGTTTCGTCGAGGGTGATGAACGCCGTTGCCCCGGCGGCGTCCGCCGTTCGCAGGATGGTCCCCGCGTTGCCGGGATCCTGCACGCCGTCCAATACCACCCAGAGCGCGGGGGCACCCGTCGTCAAGTCTTCCAGCATCTTCCGGCGGCACTCCATCACTACCAATAATCCCTGCGGCGTCACCGTGGCCGCTGCCTTTTGATAGAGAGCTGCAGAAACTTCATAGACCGGACAGCCCCGGGCGAAGAGTTGCGCCAAGACGCGCTCCCCCCGGGGCTTTTTCGCCGCTTCCGCCGTCACAAAGGCCATCGTAGGTATCCAATCTGAAGCAGCAGCCATCTCCGCAAAGCGTAGCCCCTCCACCACAAAGCGTCCTTCTTTCTCCCGATATTTTCGCTGGTGCAGACTGGCAGCCAGCTTGATTTTCCCGTTCGTTCCGCTCTCAATTCGTTCCGTGCCAATCCCCCCCGCTCCCTGTTCTATACGACCGATCGTGTTCCCTCAAAAACAAAAACCGCGGCGCTGAATCATTGGCCCACGCAGCGCCGGACAAGAGCCGGGCCAAAGCCTATGAAACAAGCCTCCACGGTTTGATCGTTTCCTGTAATATAGTAAATCTTTTTTTACTGATTCTCCTTCGCCACCGCGACGAGCTGGGAAAAAGCGCCGGCATCGCTGATGGCCATATCCGCCAACATTTTGCGGTTCACCTCAACGCCCGCTTTCGTCAGGCCGTTGATCAGGCGGCTATAAGTCATCCCGTTGAGACGAGCGGCCGCATTGATCCGGGCAATCCACAAACGGCGGAAATCCCCTTTCTTCGCTCGACGATCACGACGGGCGTAGTAGAGCGCTTTCATCACCAACTCGTTGGCTTTCTTGAACTGTTTGCTCCGTGCGCCGCGATAGCCCTTCGCTAATTTCAGGATTTTTTTATGACGTCTATGTGCAGTCACGCCGCTTTTTACTCTTGGCATGTTTCGTTCCTCCTCATCGATGCAAAATTATGATCAGGCGTAAGGCAGCATACGGCTGACGCGCTTATGATCCGCCGCCGTGATCAAGGCCGCTTTGCGCATATTACGCTTTCTCTTCTGAGACTTCTTTTCCAAAATATGTCTCTTATAGGCTTTACTG
>CAJPQU010000115.1 GCA_905372875.1 uncultured Schwartzia sp.
AATCCCGTTTCTCCAAAAAATCCTTGGCACGCTGCTCTTCTTCCTCCGTCAACGCGAAGGCGCGCATGAGACCGTGAATAAAGGCGGCCTGTCCCAAGGATATCCGAAAGTCAGTTAATCCGACTTGCCGCAGGCTTTCCACCGCTAACGCCAACACTTCGGCATCGGCCGCCGGGGCGCCGCTGCCCATCAATTCCACTCCCGCCTGGGTAAACTCGCACCGGCGACCTCGCTGCGTCTCCTCATAACGGTACACACGACCGACGTAGGAAATCTTCAGCGGTAGCGGCGCTTCTTTCATCCGACTGGCCACGACCCGGGCGATGGGGGTCGTCATCTCATGGCGCAGCGCCACCGTCCGATTGCTACGGTCGAAAAATTTGAACATACGGGGCTCAATACGCTGCCCGTTGCCAATGGTCAGCGTCGAAAGAAACTCCGTCACCGGCGTTTCGATGCCGTCATAACCCCAAGACGTAAAGAGCGCTGTCAACGCCGTCTCCACAGCTCGCTTCTCCGCCGCTTCCTGCGGCAGAAAATCTCGCGTGCCGTAAGGAATTTCCCAAAGAATATCACCGGCCATGGCGCGCTCCATCTGATGCTTTCAGTTGTTCGGCAGCCTCTTTGGGCAATCGTTCCAGGACGACTTTATAGCCGTCCGCGCCGTAATCAAGGCAGCGCTTCACCCGGCTGATGGTGGCCGTACTGGCATGGGTACGCGCCACGATCTCATCGTAGGTGTACCCCGCCGCCAACATGCGTGCTACCTCAAGGCGCTGCGCCATGGCTTTCATTTCTCCAATGGTGCAGACGTCTTCAAAAAACTGATAGCACTCCTCCCGATCCCGGAGAACAAGCACCGCTTCACAAAGCTGATCCGCCAGCCCGTCCCGCAATTTAGGATTCACCATCTTGCCCTTAACCCCTTTCCGAAAAACAGCCCGCCGATAATTTTTCATCACCCGGCCGCAAATTTTCGCGCTCTGAAATAGCGCCTCCGCATACTCAAGAAAAATTTTTAAAACAAATGTTCCACGTGAAACATTTTTAGAAAAATTTTTATTTGGTCTTTCGCTTTATTCCTTTACTCTGTGAAATTACCTTTTCATTATAGCACAGCCAAGCTATCAACGCAAACCAAAAACCGTCCTCAAAAACTTTGAGGACGGTGCCAAATATGCGATATGGAACCGCGGTTCAGCGCAAGGAAATGCGAACGGCGGCGCGACTGCCGGGGCGAAGGAGGAAGTCGCGCTGCGGCGGCAGGGAGATGCGGACGATGAGCTTTCCTTCGTGGGGATTATCCGGCTGAAAACCTTCCGTATTTTGGGGTGCCGCCTCGCGTTCTTCCATCGGCTCTTCAATATCTACTACACTGCCGGAAAGATCGCGGCCGTCAACCCGATAGGCAGCATACGCTCCCAACCGCACGTCTTCTCGCCGCTCCGGCGGCACATACGCCGCAATCCAGAGATTCGCATCATCACCGATATTGGCGATGATTTCCCCCGCCTTGACCTCACTTCCCGGTGCGGCTTCCGTCAAATAAACTGTTCCGCTCACCGGGGCCGCCACTTCCGTGGCTGCTGATTCCTGCCGCACCTGCCGCTCCGCTTCACGAATGGCTTCGGGGCTGGCAGCACGGGTAACCGTTTGATAGGATACACTGCCCCGGGCCATGGCCTGTGCTGCTTCATAATCGGCGGCGGCTTCGTCCCGTTCCCGGGCACTCACCGCCCCGAGGGCATAGAGATTTTCCATCCGCGCCAAGCGTTCAGCAGCCTGTGTCACCGCCGCAGTTGACGCACCGCCATCATAGACCGGCTGGGTGACGATAACCCCCGCCTGTAGTTCGCTGAGATTACGCTGGGTGAGGGTTACGTTTTGCTCCAACTGTCGAATTTGTTCCGGGGATACCCGCACTGCGATCCGAGCGATGACATCGCCCGCTTTGACGGTATCACCGTCTGTCACCAAAAGCTCGGTGAGCTTTCCCGACGCCTTCGTCCGAACGTGTACCACCTGCCCGGCCACTTCTGCTTCCGTCACGACCAGCACCCCACGGCTCTGCTGATAACACCATACCGCCCCCGCCCCTAAAAAGGCGGCAGCCAGCAAGCTGAGAAAGCCGTACTTCATAAAACGCCCGGCTTTTTGACTGATATCGATTTCCAAATGCCCACCTCACTGCCTGCCCCATACCGTATAGGAAAAGACGTATTGCCAACAGGTCACACGTCCTTGCGGTCGTTACGCCAACTGCCGTTTGATGACGTCCCGCGCCTTGTCCAGCGCCTGTGGAATATTCTCTATCAATTTCCCGCCTGCTTGGGCCATTTCCGGGCGGCCGCCGCCGCCTCCTCCGACGATAGGTGCCATTTCCTTAATAATTTTACCCGCGTGGATTCCTTTTGCCACTGCGTTCTTATCCGCCTTCACCACGAAGCTAACCTTACCATCTAAGAGCGCGCCCAAGATGACCACACCGTTGTCCAACTTGGCGCAGGTCATATCCGCCATCTCCCGCAGGTCATCCATCGTGGTCACATTCGCCTTGCCCACGACGGCCTGCACGTCACCATACTGCTGCATCGCCATGAGGAGCTTCTGCGCATCCGCTTTCTCCTGCACCTTGCGCACGGTGTCTAACTTCTGGCGCATTTCCTTATCTTCCTCAAGAACCGCCGCTATCCGCGCCGTCACGTCTTCCGTCTGACACTTGAGCATCTCTGCCGCTTCATCCAGCGCAGCCAAGCGCTTTTTCGTCCAAGCGAGCGCTGCGCCGCCGGTAATGGCCTCAATCCGGCGAACGCCCGCCGCCACGCCAGTTTCACTTACGATCTTAAACATGCCGATCTGTCCCACGTTAGAAACATGTGACCCGCCGCAAAATTCCATGCTGAACCCCGGTACCGTAACCACCCGGACAATATCACCGTACTTCTCGCCAAAGAGAGCCATCGCCCCCAATTTTCGCGCTTCCTCCTGCTTCATCTGCCGAATGTCCACGTCCTGCCCCCGGAGGATGACACTGTTAACTAAATCTTCCACATCGGAAAGCTGCTGGGGAGAAACCGGCTCAAAATTTGAGAAGTCAAAGCGCAGGCGCTCAGGGGTAACTAAAGAACCAGCCTGATTGACCTGATCGCCAACGACCCGCTTCAAAGCCGCCTGCAATAGATGCGTAGCCGTATGGTTACGCGCCGAAGCCAGTTTTTTGGCAGCATCCACTTCTACGCGAACCTTCTCCCCTACCTGTAAACGTCCTTCTTCCATGTAAGCGATATGATAGATCGTTCCATCGGGCAGCTTTTTCGCATTCGTCACCCGAAGGCGGCCTAATTCACCGAAAAAGAAGCCAGCGTCGCCCACTTGCCCGCCGCCTTCGGCGTAAAATGGTGTCACGTCAAGAATGATCCCCGCTTCTTCTCCGTCATTAAGCGTTTCGACGAGCTGCCCGTCCTTCCAGATCGCCACCACCTTTCCTTCCGTGGCCGCAAAATCCTGCCGCAGAGCACCGATATCCAAATCCCGCAGATCAGGTACAGCGACCCGCTTGTTTGCCTGACGTGCCGCCCTGGCTCGATCGCGCTGTACCTGCATGGCTGTCTCAAACCCCGGCTGATCCAATGTCAGACCATTTTCGTGCAGGATCTCTTCCGTCAGCTCCCAGGGGAATCCGAAGGTATCGTAGAGCTTAAAGGCATCGCCGCCGGACAACTCTTTTTGCCCCGCGGCCTGAAGTGCTGCGATGTGTTCATTGAGCATGTCGCAGCCTTGGGCCAGTGTAGCGTGAAAGCGTTCCTCCTCCAAGGCAACGACCTTTTTGATATAATCCTGCTTTTCCACCAGCGCCGAAAAATCCGATGCGTCACGATAGATGTCCACCACCGTGTCCACCGCGCCGGTGAGGAAATTCTCCCTAAGTCCCAAAAGCCGTCCATGACGCACTGCCCGACGCAGAATACGGCGCAAGACATAGCCGCGTCCCTCATTCGACGGCAAGATGCCGTCCATGATCATGACAGCCATGCTCCGAGCGTGATCAGCAATAACTTTCAGGGAAATATCCTTCTCCGGATCATCCCCATAGCCTATCCCAGAAAGCTGCGCCGCGTACGTGATGATGGGAAACAGGAGATCCGTTTCAAAGTTTGTTTCCTTCCCTTGCACCACCGAAGCCAATCGTTCCAAGCCGCAGCCCGTATCAATATTCTTGTGCGCTAACGGTTTATACTCGCCGTCCTCGGTACGATCAAACTGGGTAAACACCAAGTTCCATATCTCCAGATAACGATCACAGTCACAGCCCACCGCACAGGTTGGCTGTCCGCATCCCCGCTCTTCGCCGAGATCAATGTAGATCTCCGAATCCGGTCCGCAGGGGCCGGGGCCGATCTCCCAGAAATTATCCTCCAATTTGACAATATGACCCGGCAAAAAGCCAGGCTGCCGCTTCCAGATGGCTGCCGCCTCTTCGTCCTTCGGATAAATGGTCACCCAAAGCTTTTCTTTCGGCAGCTCCACTACCTCAGTCAGAAACTCCCACGCCCAGGGAATGGCTTCCTCCTTGAAATAGTCGCCGAAAGAAAAATTGCCAAGCATTTCAAAATATGTCTGGTGGCGCGCCGTGCGTCCTACATTCTCGATATCGCCGGTACGCACACAGCGCTGACTGGTAGTCACCCGAGGACGCGGCGGCTTCATCTTCCCAGTAAAAAAAGGCTTCAAAGGAGCCATCCCCGCGCCGATCAAGAGCAGTGTCGGATCATCCTGTGGAATCAACGAAAAACTCGGCAGCCGCAAGTGGCCTTTTTTCTCCGCAAAAAAACGCAAATAAGCCTCCCGCAGCTCATTGCCTGTCATATACTTCAAATACATTACCCCCACCCGAACGGTTTTCATAAGTCATTCAACACTAACGTATTATAGTAAATACCACCCGCAAAGTCAATTTACACGCCCGCTGTATCCCATAGACGTCCCTTGAAGTCTTATGTTATGATAGTTATGCGGAAACGCAGTTATATTTTATGCCAAACGAGGGAAACCGTATGGAAATCAATATCGTTCGTTTTGACATGGCCTTAGGGCACCAAAAGCCAGAAAATATCATTCATCGAGAAAACGGCTGCCCTTTTTGCCATCCCGAAACGCTTACTGACATTATCGCCCGGGAAGAAGAATTCATCTTTCTGCGCAATAAATACAACGTGCTCGACGACGCCGATCAGTTTGTTTTGGTTGAGGCAGCAACCTGCGACATCGACACCCCTGATTATCCCCCCGGTCATTTAGCCCGGCTCTTACGCTTCAGCCTTCGCCAATGGCGGCTGTTGGAGAACAGTGGGAAATATACCGCCGTCATCTTTTTCAAAAATCACGGCCATCTCTCCGGCGGCACCATGCGCCATCCCCACATGCAGATCGTCGGCTTCCGCCATATCAACCCCAGGCTTCTCCTTGATCGCGACAGCTTTCAGGGAATTCCCGTCGTGGAGCGTGATGGGGTCCTCCTAAACGCCGCCACGCATCCCCGCGTCGGTTTCGGCGAATTCAACATCATCGCACCGCCCGATAAAATTGAAACCTTCGCATCCCTTCTCCAGACAACGGTGGGCTTCATACGGGATCGCTTCCCTAAAAGTCAGAACAGCTACAATCTCTTCTTCTATCATCTTGACGAAAAATTAGCGGTGAAAGCGCTCCCCCGCTTTCCCACCTCTCCGCTTCTCATCGGTTACGATATCCGCCTCTTTCCCAGCAATTTTGAGAAATCCATAGCGATGCTGAAAAAGCGCTGCCTCTCCCTATAAGCAAAAACGAAAAAAGCGGCTGACGCCTCAAGGCAGGCGCAGCCGCTCTTTTTACACTATTTCTTCACCCAATGACTCAGCCTGACGTTAAGACCAGCCGATAATATTTTTTCTTGCCCTTTTTGATCAGCGCCGCACCATCCAGGAAATCCCCTGAAGTTAAAAGATAGTCTGGGTCGCTGATTTTCTTGTTGTTAAGGGAAAGGCCGTTTTGCTGAACAAGGCGGCGGCCTTCTCCTTTAGATGCGAAAATTCCCTTCTCCACCAGGATGTCTAATAATTTTTGCCCGTCCGACGGATGAACTTCCACCGTCGGCATATTTTCGGTACTGCCTTTCCCATCGAAGAGAGCTTCCGCAGCCGCCCGGGCCTTATCTGCTTCTCCGCCGCCATGGACTAACTTCGTCACCTCATAGGCCAAAACCTTCTTAGCCTCGTTGATGGCTGCATCCTTGAGTGCCCCCAAGCGCCGCACTTCTTCCATGGGTAAAAAGGTGAGGAGCGACAGGCATTTCTCCACGTCGCTGTCGTCCACGTTCCGCCAGTACTGATAAAAATCGT
>CAJPQU010000116.1 GCA_905372875.1 uncultured Schwartzia sp.
CTTCCGGTCGGGGCGGCTACGGCGGCGGCTCTTCGGGCGGCGGTGGCGCGTCGGGCGGATGGTAGGGCGAGACGGCGAGGCGGATTTGCCGCGTGGACAGGATGCTGTATTTTTCATAGCTCGGCGGTCAGGTAACGTTTCGATGGTGAGGGTAACAAGAGAAATGGAGCGGGATAAAGATGACATTGGCACAGGACATGATGGCGGCAGTCGATGGAATGCAGGCGGCGTTGGTGGCTGGACGGCGGGATCTCCATCGTTATCCGGAGCCAGGATGGACGGAGTTTCGTACGGCGGCGAAGGTAGCGAAAGTGCTGGGGGATTTGGGATATGAGGTGGCTATGGGCTCAGAGGCCGTGTCGGAAGCGGCGATGATGGGCCGTCCCTCGGCGGCAGTATTGCAAGCGGCGCAGGAGCGTGCCATTGCGGAGGGCGCGGATCCCGCCTTAGTGGCTGCCATGACAGGCGGGCTTACCGGCGTGGTGGGGACGCTGCATTTTGCAAAAACCGGACCGGTAGTGGGGCTGCGCTTCGACATGGATTCCAACGATGTGCAGGAAACGGACGATCCGGAGCATTTTCCCAACCGGGCAGGCTTTGCTTCGGTGCATGATAACGCCATGCACGCCTGCGGCCATGACGGACATACGACGGTGGGATTGGCGTTGGCGAAGCTCTTTAAGCAGTTTGAAGGAAAGCTCTGCGGAACGGTGAAGCTCGTCTTTCAGCCGGCGGAGGAGGGCGTACGGGGCGCTAAGGCTATGGTGGAGCGCGGCGTCGTGGACGATGTTGATTTTATGCTGGGGGCGCATTTCGGCTTCAAGATGCGGGAGACGGGCAGCATCGCCTGCAACGTCACGGGATTTTTGGCCACCAGTAAGTATGACGCGCACTTTACCGGTGTTCCGGCCCACGCCGGGGCGGCGCCGGAAGAGGGAAAAAATGCTCTCTTGGCGGCGGCCTGCGCGACCCTGAATCTTCACGCCATTCCCCGCCACTCGGGTGGTTCGTCCCGGATCAATGTGGGATATCTCCAAGGGGGAAGCGGCCGGAATATCATCGGTGATCGGGCGCTTTTGAAGCTGGAGACCCGGGGAGCCACCAGTGAGATCAACACTTACATGGAAAAGGAAGCGGTGCGGATCATTGAGGCGGCGGCGCAGATGTACGATGTGAAGGTCGCCATAGAGAAGGTAGGCGGCGCGGCAGGAGGCAGCAATTCTCCAGCGCTGGCCGATTATTTAGCACGGAAGGCGAAAGAATTGGGCATTTTTTCCCATGTGGTGGGAACCTGCGATTTCGGGGCCAGTGAAGACTTTTCTTATTTTATGGAGCGGGTGCAAGCACGAGGCGGTGAAGCCGCATACATGATGGTGGGCGCGGATTTGGCTGCCGGACATCATGATTCCCACTTTACCTTCGACGAAGCGGCGCTCTCCTATGCGGTGAAGATGATGGCGGCGGCGACGGTGGGACTGCTTTGCGGGGAAAAGGGCTAATGTATCATTGACGATTATCGTTTTCTTACGGTATCATAAAAGATAGAGATGATTCCGCGGCCGCTTTTAGCGGAACCGGCAGGAGGCGGAGCGATATGAAGCGGGTCAATCCTTTCGTTTATCTTTTTTCCTTGGGGCACTTGGCCACAGATTGGGCACAGGGGGCCATCCCGGCACTTTTGCCTTACCTTATCAGCCATTATGATTTGAGTTACCGCGCGGCGGCATCCTTGGTTTTTGCTAATGTCATGGTGTCGTCTCTTTTGCAGCCGCTCTCCGGTTATTATGCCGATAAGATGTCGAAGCCGTGGTTCATCGCGGCCGGACCGGTTTGCGCCGGCCTTGGCGTCACCTTTATCGGCTTTTCTTCCTCTTATTGGGCGATTTTCGCTGCCGCCATGCTCTGCGGAGTGGGAAGCGCCCTCTTTCATCCCGAGGCGGCGCTGATGGTGAATCGCATCGCAGGAAAACGCAAGGGACAGGCCATTGCCATCTTTTCCATGGGAGGAAATCTTGGCTTCGCTGTCGGCCCCATCGCCGCCGGGATATGCGCTTACACCATCGGGATCCATTCCCTGCTCCTCTTCGGCGTGGTGAACCTTTCCGTGGGGGCGGCGATCCTGTGGAAACTGCCGGCGGCGAAGCGGGCAGCCGGTCAATATATAGAAGAGGAAAAGGGGGAAATAGCGGAGGCGAAGAAGCGAAACGACTGGGGTTCGTTTGGCAAGCTGTCCCTTACCATGTTAGCGCGTTCGCTGGCCTTTACCCTCTCCAACACCTTCATTCCCATCTTTTGGGTGACGGTGCTTCACACTACGGCCCAAGAGGGAACGCGGGCGTTGTCGTTCCTCTTTGCCATGGGGGCGGGGCTGACGTATGTGGGCGGAGTGCTGGCGGATCGCATCGGCTACGTTCGCGTGCTGCGGCTCACTTTTTGCGCCATGATCCCTACGATGTTCATCCTCACTCACGTTGATGATGTCTGGTGGGCGACGGCGCTGCTTTTACCGACGGCCTTTGCTATCTTTGTCCCCTTCAGTCCCATCGTCGTGTTGGGGCAGACGTATCTGGCGAAGAATGCCGGTTTTGCCTCGGGGGTGACCCTGGGGCTCAGCACGACCATCGGCGGTCTCTTTGCCCCTTTAGTGGGTTGGGCGGCGGATCTCTGGGGCTTGGTGACGGCACTTCAGATCCTTTGGATCGCCGGAGCGGTTGGCGCGGCGGCCAGCTTCGCCCTCGTTTCCGACGGCAGGAAGGCAGCTTAAAGTACGGGAAAAGCGCCTTGCCTCTCTGGAAGAGGAACGAAGAGATGCTCAACCTTGACGGTGGACACGCAAATTTCCCGTGGAAAACGATTGACAGACCTTGGGGGCTGTGATAATATAATACCCGTTGGTTGCGAGAGCAGCCGCATGGCCCAGTAGCTCAGTTGGATTAGAGTATTTGACTACGAATCAAAGGGTCGGGGGTTCAAGTCCCTCCTGGGTCACCATTGAAGATAGCAAAAGACGGTTTCGGCACTCCTGTGCGAAACCGTCTTTTTGTGTTCCCTGTTTGCGTCAATAGACGTGATACTCCTTCCAAGGAATCTGGTCGAGACGGATGGTTTTTAAGAAATCGACAATATCTTTTCGGCCATAGTAGTGAGGGTGGCCATCGGCGTCCTGGGACATGAGGATGATGGGCATGTTGGGAAAATAGAGGGACATTTCCTGGCGAAAGGATGTGAGGCGGGCGGTGTACCGCGTGACGTGCGGTTTCACGCTGATGATGGCAAAGGTGACTCCTTGCTCGATGATGACGGCGCCGTGAATGGTCATGAGTACCTCCTGACAGAGTGTGTAGTTTTCCTTTATTTTACCATATTTTCCGCCGTAAACAATCATGCGAAAATTTGTTCTAAAAAATCCTTGCACGAACCTTTGTTCTATGATAATATGAGCTTAAAGCAAACAGAAGTTCTAAGAAAACTTGTTCGATTTAGACAAACGAAGGAGTGGAGGAAAATGAAAAAAATGATGGGGGCTGTTTTGGCTGTTATATGGGTGATCTTCTTTTCTCCCCTTCATTTGACGAATGCTTATCTGCGCAGCAGCGCTTTCGATACGATCACGGTGGAGCGGCAGGAGACCGTCTGGCAGATCGCGGAGCGCTATACAGAGGATCAGAAAAACATCCGGTCGCTGGTGGAGGCCATCATCGAGGTGAACGCCCTTTCGCCTGACGGGGCGATTCGTGCGGGGCAGCACCTTCGCGTACCAGTCTTAAAGACGAATGCGGGGCCGCAGTTTGCGAATCGATAAGATAAAATAAATACTCGTCAGTGGCTTTACTTTATAGGTAGCGAGTGCTATAATAATATTAAATTAAGCGTACCGTTAAAGAGTGGGTGGGAACCCACTCTTTAGTCTTATGTGAGAAAGCGCATTTAACAGGCGAGGCGGCTCCTTGCCTCACATGGGGAGGCGAATTTATGGCGGGCTACGTGGAGACGGCGGTAGAGAAGATCGTTTCGGATCTGCTCTCCGGCAGTGACATGGAGTTAGTGGATGTGGAGTACGTCAAAGAGCGAGAGTGGTATCTGCGGGTTTTCGTGGACAAGCCTCAAGGCATGAGTATTGAGGATTGCCAGATCCTGAGTGAGGCCTTGGCGGAAAAATTAGACAAAAAGGATGTGGTACCCGAGAGTTACATTTTAGAGGTTTCATCACCGGGACTGGATCGTGTCCTCAAGAAGGAACGGGATTTCATCCGAGAAATGGGGAAAATGGTGGACGTGACTCTTTATGCACCGCTGGACGGAGAGAAGCTGGTTACTGGCCGGTTGTCGGCTTGCGACGGAGTTTCTTTGACGTTGGCAGACCGGGCGCCGATTCCGCGGGAGAAGATCGCACAAGTGCGTTTACATATTGATTTATAAAGTACGGGAGGATATGGATCTTGATTAAAAGAAGCAGAGGTAAAGCGAAGAAAAAGGTGCAGGAGATTGATAAAGGCCAAGCGTTTATGGAGGCTTTTGAGGCGTTGGGGCGGGAGCGAGGCATCGCACCGGAGGTTCTGTTCGACGCGATTGAAGCAGCGCTCACTTCGGCTTATCATCGTAACTTCAGTTCGGCGCAGAATGTGCGGGTGGAGATCGATCGAGGGACGTTCGCCTATCATGTGTATGCTCTGAAAACGGTGGTCGAGGAAGTGGTGAATGATATCACGGAGATTTCCGTAGAGGAGGCTCGCAAGATTAATCCGGCCTATGAGGTGGGAGATGTTTTTGAGCAGGAAGTGACGCCCGCGAATTTCGGGCGCATTGCGGCGCAGACTGCCAAACAGGTGGTCGTGCAGCGCATTCGCGAGGCGGAGCGGGGCAATATCTACGACGAGTTTTCCAACCGGGCCAGCGATATCCTTAATGGAACGGTACAGCGGGTGGAGAATCGCAACGTGTATATTGACCTGGGTAAGACGGAAGCACTGCTTCCCGCGGCGGAACAGATTGAGGGGGAAGAGTACCGTCATGGGGATCGCATCAAGGCCTATATCCTCGAAGTTCGCAAGACTTCAAAGGGACCGCAGATCACAGTTTCCCGCACCCATCCAGGGCTTTTGAAGAGGCTCTTTGAGCTGGAGGTTCCGGAGATACAGGATGGGATCGTGGAGATTAAGTCAGTGGCGCGGGAGCCGGGGATGCGTTCGAAGATTGCGGTCTTTTCCCGGGAAGAGGATGTGGATCCAGTAGGGGCCTGTGTCGGGCACAAGGGGCTCCGGGTGCAGGCCATCGTGAATGAATTGCGCAACGAGAAGATTGACATCGTGAAGTGGAATGCTGATCCGGCATGCTATATCGCCAACGCGTTAAGCCCGGCAAAGGTGGTATCCGTAGCTACTAAGGAGGAGGAAAAGGTCTCCCGGGTGGTGGTGCCGGATTATCAACTTTCTCTGGCCATTGGCAAGGAAGGGCAGAACGCCCGCCTGGCGGCGAAACTCACTGGTTGGAAAATCGACATCAAGAGCGAAACCCAAGCGGCGGACGAAGAGTTGGACGAAGGCATGGACGTGGTGGAGGTCACCGGTGAGGCGTCCTTCTCCGCGGAAGGGGAATCATGATGAGCGGAAAGAAAAAAATTCCCCAGCGTCTTTGCCTCGGCTGTCAAACCGTTCACCCGAAGAAGGAGTTAGTGCGTATCGTTCGCAGCCCTGAAGGGGAATTTTCTGTGGATTTTACGGGAAAAAAGCCCGGGCGAGGCGCTTACGTTTGCCACAACGCGGAATGCTTTGATGCGGCGGTCAAGGCCCGTCGCTTTGCGAAAGCTTTTCAGGGGCCGGTGGCCGACGAGGTGTTGGTGCGCCTGCGGGCGGAGCTTTTAGCGGTACAGGGGTAAACATATCATGGGCAAAGGGCGTATGGACAACCTCTTGAGCATGGCCCAGCGAGCGGGGAAAGTCGTTTCGGGAGATTTGGCGGTGCAGAAGGCGTTGACGGCTGGCCAGGCGAGACTGCTCATTCTGGCGACGGATGCTTCGGATGACACGAAGAAAAAGTACGGGAATTTGGCACGCCAGCATAAGGTCAAAGTGGTGGAAGGTCTGACGAAGGATGCTTTGGGGCATTGTCTGGGAAAGGAATATCGGGCCGTGGCGGCTCTTTTAGATAGAGGTTTCAGCGAAGCTTTGGAGAAGCGTATCCAGAGTGAGAGATAGGATTTTCGGAGGTGGCGCTATGTCAAAATATAGAGTGTATGAGTTAGCCAAGGAGTTTAAGACAGAGAGCAAGGTCGTTTTGAATCTTTTAGAGCGAAACGGTCATGCCGTTAAAAATCATATGAGCAGCGTAGGAG
>CAJPQU010000117.1 GCA_905372875.1 uncultured Schwartzia sp.
ATTATGTTTTCGGTCAGATGGGGGTGAAATTGCCCCGCTGCGCCGATGACCAATATCTGGTGGGGCGTCCGGTATCCAAGGAGAACCTTCAAGCCGGAGATTTAGTCTTCTTTTCCGCTGACGGCGTCGAGGTTTCTCATGTAGGGATATATCTGAAGGATGGAGAATTTATCCACGCCTCGTCAAATTCCTGTATTACGTATGATACTTTGGAGCGTGATTACCGCCGGGAACATTACGTTGGCGCGCGGCGCATTCGCCTGCCGGAATAAACAGCCATAAAAAAACCTGCCGGGCAAAATCGTCCGGCAGGTTTTTTATGGCTGTGAACGTGTGACGTTACTCTTTTTCCGCCACGCGGCCTTCCTGCGGCGCAGGGCTGGGATGCACGACGAGGGTCAGTACTCCGCCGAGAGCTGCGCCGATGAGGGCGGGCAGCAGCCAGCCGAGACTGGCGCCGTACAGGGGAAGGTAGCGGGTAAGGAGGGTGTCCAGAGCAGACCATGACAAGCCGGCTTCTTTCAGGCCGCCGTAAATGCTAAAAAGGGCGGTAAAAATGAGGCTGCACCGATAGACGTACGGGCCGGCGCTTCCCAGCCGGTCGGCCAGCGTCAGGAGGACTAAGACAATGACGATAGGATAGAGGGCGACGAGGAAAGGAATGGAAATGCGGATGAGACCGGTGAGTCCGATATTGGCAGCAGCGAACCCGAAGATAGCCCCGCCTAAAGTAAGTTGTCCGTAGCTGAGTCGTTTTCGGGATACCTCCGTAAAATAGGAAGCGAAAGCCGTCAGCATGCCGCAGCTGGTAGTCAGGCAAGCTAGTATGATGATGAGGGCCAAAACACTTTGCCCCGCCGCGCCGAAGAGAAGGGCCGATGCTTCCGTGAGGATGATGCCGCCATTCTCTACGATGCCCAGTGTCTGCGCACTGGTGGCGCCAAGGTAGGCAAGGGAAAGATAGACAAGCGCCATCAGCACTACGGCGATGACACCACTCAAGAAGCAGGCACGTCCGATGATCTGTGGCTCCGTGATGCCGGAGCGCTGGATGGCGGTGACGACGATGGCGCCGACGGCCACTGACGCCAAGAGATCCATCGTTAAATAACCGTTCTGGAATCCTTCGGCGAAGGGAAATGTGAGGTAGGCGCCCTGCGGTTCCTGCATGGGGCCTAAGGGGGAGGTAAAGGTGCGGATAAATAGTACCACCAAAAAAAGCAAGAGCGCCGGGGTAAGAATTTTCCCCACGCGGTCGATGAGTTTTCCCGGATTATGGGCCAGCCAGTAGGTGAGGATGAAAAAGAGCCCCGTGTAGATGGTCTGTCCGATTATAACCGCGTCATCAGCGAGGAACGGGCGAATGCCGATCTCAAAGGACACCGCGCCGGTGCGCGGAATGGCGAAGAGCGGCCCGATGGAAAGGTACAACAGCCCCAAGAGCAGCGCAGCAAACCAAGGCGCCACCCGCTGCCCAATGTAAGTGGGATAATCTCCCCCTACCAACGCGATGGCGATGATGCCTAAGAGGGGCAATCCCACCCCCGTCGTCAAGAATCCCGCCATGGCCGGCCACAAGTTCGTTCCCGCCACCTGCCCCAAGGAAGGCGGGAAGATCAAATTTCCCGCGCCAAAAAAAATGGAAAACATCATAAATCCGATGGATATGATATCTGTTTTTGATAGATGTCGCATAAATCCTCCTGCATGGTTGGCGCCTTCGCACCGGTGTCTTTTTTGCTACCGAATACTGCCGGTGTTCCCTGTACACGCCTGCGTTCACCCTCCCGCGTCCGTCGGGTTTTAATTATGATGTTTTTCATTATAAAACAATGAGCCTGCCGTCGGCAACCCTTACAGAGAAAATTTTGTTTTTCGTGCGAAGATGAAGCGCAGGAAAGTTTACCGATTTCTCGGTGAAGAGATTCGTTTTTACCTAGGAAACAAAGGAAATGGTCAAGCGGACGACGAACATAAACACGCCGAAGGAAAAGAGGTGTTACGGTGGCGGAAAAATCCTGGGGGAAAAAGCCGATTTTTGTTCGTATGGCATCGGCACTGCGCAGTCTTCGAAGAAAACCATGGCGCAAATGGCTGGGATTATTTTTGTTGGCGGCCTTCGTCAGCACTTTTTTGGTATTGGAATTTTTCAGCCGCGGGGCAGCGCGGATATTTAATTACGCCATCGAGCGACAGGATATGCTGCGGGGCGTCATCACGGTAGAAAAGCTCCTCGCTGATTTTACCGGGCATGTACAGTTCGAAAATCTGGTATGGAAGGATCCGGAAGGCCATACGATTCTTCAAGTGCCGCAAGGGTCCTTTATCGTTGTTCCGTGGGACGTCATCACAGGACGGCTTTCTTCTACGACCATCCGGGCGCTGACGCTTCATGATGCAGCAATCTCCGTTCATTTAGATAAGGATATGAACGTGGATTTTGTCCGCCCATCCCCTGCAGTGATTCGCGCCGGGGAGTATCCGGCTGAAGATTGGGAACGGGAGATCAGTCTGGCGGGGAAAAGCGAAGAAGAGCTCAAGGCGATCGGCGAAGCACGACGGCAGCGGCAACGAATTCGCTTGGAGCGCCAGCTGTCAAATTTCAACCGGGCAGGGCGCCGGATCCACTTGGAGCTGACCCTGGATAAATGCCGGGTGGAAATTTTTCATAAGGAACGGCATTATCTTTTTAATCCCGTGCGTGTCAACGCCGTCGTTGACACGGATGGTCTGACGCAGATACAGGCAACCACCGGTGGTTTCGGGGGGACGATGGTGGGGAGCGGACTGAGTATGCACGGCAATATCGATTTTCGGGTCCGTCCTGTGCCGATCTGCGATTTGACTATGATGCTTTATGAAGTGGATCCTTCTTCTTTGGGATTTGGCATGAATCTTAAAGACAGAATGACACTGCTGTCGCACTTCGAGGGACCGGTTTCGCGCCCCGTGGGGCGGGGCGTAATCAAGATGAAAGAGCTTCACATCCCTGCCCTTCACTTCACGGATGTGGTTGGATCTATTCGCTATGAGGATGGTGATTTGCGATTTGATGATGTTTCCGCTGATGTTTACGGAGGACACCTTTTAGCTAACGGGACATATAATCTGGATACGCGTTATTACCGCATTGATGGACAGGGAGCGGGTTTGCGCTCGGATCAGGCTCTGCCGGGAAGCGGCCTGGCCTGTGCCGTCGATCTCGATATCCATGTGGAATCGAAAGGCGGTCCTCGGCAAACCACTTTTTATGGCAGTTTTCGTTCTGGGGAAGGACATTATCGCCGGTTTCCCTTTACTTATCTCTCGGGTAATTTTTATGAAGCTTATCATGACCTGCGCTTTTCTGACCTCAATATCCAAATGGCGGCGTTTCGTATTTCTACGGATGCGTTGACCTTTAAGGATGGGAAGCTGACCCTGCGGGAAATTCGGCTGACCGATGAAGGCGGACAGCTTCTCCACGTTTTAGAGCCGCCGGAAGGTCGGGCGGAGGAAACGGCTGCCCCTTAGGTTTTCTTCATAGAATAATACCCCGCTGCCGAAAGAAGACAGCGGGGTATTATTCTGTGAGCGCACTTTGTTAAAAGAATACGAATTGTACCAACGCCATATAACAAATAGTGCCTGCGGCGATGGAGAGCAGCATTTGCCGCAGCCAAAGATGCACGGCGGCGGTTACTAAGGTGGCGATCAACTCGGGCAGCCCGTGGTTTCCCGCGAGAAAATCAACGCCTCTCAGACAATAGACCACTAACAGGCCGAATACCGCCGCGGGGAGAGCGTTTCCTAAATAACGCACAAAAGGCGGTGTGGGACGATTCGGAGAAAAACAAAGAAAGGGAAGAAAACGCGTCAACATCGTTCCCAAAGCGCACAGGCCGATGGTGATCAGCTGCTCTTCTACGCTCATGACCAATCCCCCGCTTTCGTGATAGGATGACGCAGCAGTGTCAAAAGGGCGAGAATCACCAGCATGGCCGGGACGATGAAGGCCGATTCACCAAAGCACAGGCGGCACGCCGCGGTGGCGGTTATACCGATGATCGCCGTGATATGCTGTTTTTCATGGAGGTACTGTTCTAAAAAGATGACTACGAACATCGCGGTCAGAACGAACTCCAACCCCCGCATATCAAAGGAAAGCAACGCCCCGAGAAGCGTTCCCAACACGGCGCCGGATACCCAATAGAACTGATTCAGCAGGGTGACAAAAAAATAATACCAACCGCGATCGACTTGGGCGGGAACTTTGGCAGAGCAGTTAATGGAAAACGTTTCATCGCAGAGACCATAGATGAGATACCAGCGCTTAGCGCCCAGGCCCTTGTATTTTTCCAGCATGGATAATCCGTAAAACAGGTGACGGGCCTGGATCATCAGTGCCATCAAAAAGGCCGACCATGGGGCGAAGGGAGAGAGCAGCATGGACACGGCGACAAATTCCAACGAACCGCCGAAGATGAGGATCGTCATCAGCAGGGTGTACCAGACAGAAAAGCCGGACACATTCATATAAATTCCGTAGGCCATACCTAAGAACCAGAATCCCGCGAGAATCGGTACTGTGTGAGGGAACGCTGCGCGCAGCGCGTTGCGAAGGACATTCGCTCTTTCCGTAGCAATCACCTCAATTCTTGTTTTCCCAGTATAACACTCTGTTACGCGTCCGTAAATCGGGCGCAGGGACAGAAAAGAAATTTTCCTCTACTATATGTTGAAAATGAATCTCACTTTCGCTATAATAAGACCGTACCCGACCGAAGCTACGGGAGATGATGAAGTGGGCGGCCAAGATATTGAAGCCCTTTTAGCGCGTCACTGCGCACCGACTTTTCGCGGACTGAAAGCTGCCAGCCTCGTGGCGTTTCCTTTGGCGCAACGAACTGCATTGTATAGGTTTTTAGCCGCTTCCGGGAAAGAACTGGCGGGAAATGGGATTGCGATCCGACGGCTTTTACAAGCGCCCGATAGAATCTTGGTACTGTTTTATCGCCCGGCGGAACTGGCGCGGCGGCTAAACGCCCCACAGGCAATTCATATCCTGGCCCGGTACGGTTATCCCCAGACGCCGGCGTTGGGGCCGCAGCTCTTCCATTTATCGAAGCGCTTGCGAAGGGAAGCAAATTTTCCCCACGAAATCGGTCTTTTCCTTGGCTATCCGCCGTGGGACGTCGCCGGTTTTATCGCGCATCAGGGGCGTGATTTTCTCTGCTGCGGCTGTTGGAAAGTCTACGCTAAAGAACGTGCGGCACGGGCCTCTTTCGCCCGTTATCAAGCCTGCACCGCCGCTTTTTGCCGAGAATTGCGGCAAGGCGTTCCCCTGACGGATCTTTTGCGGGCCGTCTGAATTCAGAATCATATTTTAAGGAGGAACAGATGATGAAAAAAATTGCAGTGGTCTTTTGGAGTGGCACGGGAAATACCGAAGCGATGGCTCAAGCCGTCGGCGAAGGAGTTAAAAAAGGCGGGGCGGAAGCCTCTGTCATGAGCGTTGATCAGGCGTCAAAGGATATCTTGGATGCGTATGATGGTTTTCTCTTTGGTTGTTCGGCCATGGGCGCGGAAGTTTTGGAAGAGGAAGAATTCGAACCCTTCTTCGCCTCTATTGAAGCAGGACTCAGCGGCCGTAAAGTTGGCCTTTTCGGCTCCTATGGCTGGGGCGGCGGCGCGTGGATGCGGGATTGGGAAGAACGGGTTAAAGGCGACGGCGCGGACTTGATTGCTGACGGAGTTATCGCTGAAAATGCTCCGGATGACGCCGCCCTTGCGGCCAGTACCGCCTTGGGGGAAGCGATGGCCAAAGCGGTCGGTTGATCAACGTTTCCGCCATAATATAAAGAAAGACGCGGTCACGAATTCGTGACCGCGTCTTTCTCTTATGAGTGATGAGCAAAATATTTAGTGACAAAGTGTTGACAAATAAGGGGGAGCGGGCTACAATATACTCTGTCAGTTCCAAGGCGGTGTCAGGCGAGTTAGGGACCGCATTTGTCTGATGTACGCGGAAGTAGCTCAGTGGTAGAGCACCACCTTGCCAAGGTGGGGGTCGCGGGTTCGAGCCCCGTTTTCCGCTCCATGATGACTGCATTCCTCGCATGCGTTTTCGTGTGCGAGGTTTTCTGTAATGGGCCTATAGCTCAGTTGGTTAGAGCAACCGGCTCATAACCGGTCGGTCTTTGGTTCAAGTCCAAATGGGCCCACCATTTATTTTTAGAAACCTGTAGCGGATTTGTGCAGCCCATGGAAAAACGTGAGGGGTAGGTGCCCGAGTGGTTAAAGGGAACGGACTGTAAATCCGTCGCCTTACGGC
>CAJPQU010000118.1 GCA_905372875.1 uncultured Schwartzia sp.
GTGACGATGGCCTTGCCAACGGTAGATTCATTGAGGAGGGAGTAGCCGTAGTATTCCGTCCGGCCGCCGGTAACAGAAGAGGCCCTGATCGCCGTGAGAAAATCGAAGGTCGAGTGCCCCGTGTAGAGATTGCCGGTGATCGTCCCCTTTGAGGTGCCGCTTTGCCCCCACCGGGCCTGATACCAGTCCTTATCCACCGCGAAGATCGTCTTGTTTTTGACTTCTCCCATCGTCCAGTTATGGGAGAGGCCGAGGGAGAGATAGCTGTTGCGGATGGAAAAGGGTTCATGTACCATCTCGCGGCTGTAATCGCCGTTATTATTGAGGATGTCGAGGCGGCTGGAGGAAGGCACGAGGTAGCCGTAGCCGTCGTTATAGGAAGCCCCCGCCATGAGAAATACGCGGGTGTTCTTCCCGATCTTCTGCTCGTGATTGAGGGTCCCTAAATACGTTTTCATGCCCAAATGCTGTCCCTTAAACGCGAAATTTCGGTCAGCGTCCGGGGCGGCGGGCATGGAGGTGACGGCGGCATTGCCCAAATAGAAATAGCGCTGCGCCTCTTCCGTCCAGGTATCGCGAAAGCCAAAGAAGAGATTCGTCGACGACGACGCCGAATGGTGGTCGTAATTGATGGCCAAGGTCTTATTGCGCACCCGCTCGTCGATGATGCCCGTCGCGCCGGTGGTGTAGGAGCCGTTGATGCGCAGGCCGTGCTCGCCGTCCCTGCCGAAGCGGCGAGCGATGTCTAAATTGTTGCTCCAGGTACCGCGCTCGGCGATGCCCAGGGAATACTGAGTCATGTTCTGATGGGCGCGCTTCGTCTGCAGGTTGACGGTGCCGCCCGCTGATTCTTTGGCGGCGACCCCCGATATGCCCACGCTGGCGCCGCTGATGACGTCCACCGACTCGAAGAAATTCATGGGGATATTCGTTTGGGACAGCAGCCCTGGGATCCCGTTAATTCGGAATTGGTAAGCGTTCGCCGTCTGCCCCCGCAGGGAAAAATCATTGTAGATGGTGCTGCCCGCCGTGCGGATGGCCGGAGCGTTGACGAGGATCGCCGTGGACGCCTCGCTGGGATTGGCGCCAAAGACGTCGATGGTCTTTTGGGTCAGGCTGATGGCCTGAAAGGGAACCTCCATGGCGTCCTTTTCCCCTAAGAGGCCGACTTGGCTGCTTTCCTTCACGAAGCCCCCCGGCAGCTCTTCGCCGTAGCGCTCGCCGGTGACCACGAAATCGCCGATGGTATAGGTGTCGATACCGTCCTTTTCCTCCGCCGCGTAGGCCGTCGGATGGCTGCCAAAGCATCCCGCCGCCAGTCCCAACAGCACAGCGGAGATCAGTCGTTTTTTGTTCGTCATGCGTCCTCTCCCTTTCCCATTTTCGGTTCTCGACTTTCGTAAAATGAAAATTTCCTGAATACATCAATGATTATATAGAAAGGGGAAAGAGTTGTCAATTTATTCGCGATACACTTCGGAATGTTTCCAGATCCGTATGGCAGTGGCTGTTTTCGGTGTCGATTAGCGCGGCGAAGAGCGCCTCGATGTTTGCTTCCCCTGCGGCGCTATATTGGCGCTGGATCCATATGGTGCCTATCTTCGCCTCGTCTGGCGGCAGTGCCGAGAGGCGAAGAAGTTCCTCTTGGGCTATCCCTGAATGATCAACCGACTTATCGAGGAAGCCGACATAACGGCAGTGTACTTCCCACGTAAAAAAATGCCTGCGGACGGATTCGATGCGGAGGATGCGCAGACAACTAAAGAGAATGGGAGAATTTCATGGAGGTATCTTTCGTATAGTACAAGTCGGAGGCACCATATTTGTATAGCGTTTGATGGTTCATGGTCGCTTCGCCTCGCGTCTTTTTTCCTTGTCGATCGCAGCCCGATCACTCATCGCGGCTTTCGCTGCGCTCGCTTTGTCAAGTGGGTAGGTACATATCCTCCCAAAGTGTTCATTATTATATCACTTGCCGGCACACGAATAAAATGATTCCCCAAGGGCCATCCCTATGCAATAAAAATATAGTTTTTATATAAAAATTTATATAAAACCATTGAACACACCCTGGGGGTATGTTATCATGAGAAAGACGGACGGCCGCTGGAGGGGGCTAGCCGGAAAGGATGAGTGGTATGAGTTTGAAATTTATCTCGGCGCGATGTAAAGGGTGCGGGATATGCGCCCATTTTTGCCCCAAAGAGGTGCTCTTGATTACTGAGCGCAACAAGTCGGCTGTGGCGCCCGGGCGGGAGAACGCCTGTATTTCCTGCGGGCAGTGCGAGCTGCGCTGTCCCGATTTTGCTATTTTCGTGAAAAAAGAGGGGGCGTGACCATGGCGCGGACGCTTTTGATGCAGGGCAATCAGGCGGTGGTGGAAGGTGCCATCGCCGCCGGGGTGCGCTTTTACGGCGGATATCCCATCACGCCCTCCACGGAAATCGCCGAGGGGATGGCGAAACGGCTGCCGGAAGTCGGGGGAAAGTTCATGCAGACGGAGGACGAGATCGCCGGGATCGGCACGGTCATCGGGGCATCCTTGGGGGGCGTGAAGGCCATGACGGCTACCAGCGGGCCGGGATTCTCCCTGAAACAGGAGATGATCGGCCTAGCGTGCAGCGCGGAAATTCCGCTGGTGGTGGTGGACGTGCAGCGGGTGGGCCCGGCTACGGGGCAGCCCACCTCGCCGTCCCAGGGGGACGTCATGCAGGCGCGCTGGGGCACCCACGGCGACCATTGGGTGATCGCCCTCTCCCCGTCCAGCGTGCCGGAGTGTTTTACTCTGACCCGGCGGGCGGTGGCGCTTTCGGAAAGGTATCGCTGTCCCGTCATTTTGCTGATGGATGAAATCGTGGGACACATGCGCGAGCGCATCGATCTGCCGGAGGACTACAGCGCTCTGCCGAAAGTCAGCCGGAAGGTGCCGACGGTGCCGCCGGAAGAATATCTGGCCTATCGCGATGTGGACGGCTCCGGCGTGCCGCCCATGGCCGCCTTCGGCAGCGGCTACCGCTGGCACGTTTCCGGACTGATTCACGACGAAACTGGATTTCCCAAGGGAACCCCCGCCGCTACCCGCAGTGCTATGGAACGCCTGCGGGGAAAATTAGAAAATGATATGGCGGACATTGTGACGGCGGAAAGTTATCGCTTGGACGACGCGGAGATCGCTGTCATTGCTTTTGGCGGAGCGGCTCGCAGTGTTTACGACGCGGTGGACATGGCGCGGGAAGAGGGGATCAAAGCGGGGCTGTGGCGGCCCGTCACCATCTGGCCCTTTGCCGAGGCGGAAGTGAAGGAACTGGCGCACCGGGTGAAGCATATTCTTGTTCATGAGCTTAACTGCGGGCAGTACGTTCGCGAAGTGGAGCGGGCGGTGGCCGGTGCGGCGCCGGTTCATCTTTACGCTAAGTACGATAACGAGTCCGCTACGCCGGAGGACATGCTGGCAGAGATCAAAAGAGTGAGAGAGGGGGGCGGCCCGGCATGAAGGAAGAACTGGTGGATAAATATTTTCGCCCGGGGCGGCTTCCCCATCTCTGGTGCGGCGGCTGCGGCAACGGCATCGTCTTGGCGGCGATGATCGAAGCCGTCGACCGCCTGGGGCTGACGAAGGACGAAGTGGCGTTTATTTCCGGCATCGGCTGTTCCAGCCGGGCGTCGGGCTATGTGGATTTCAATACGGCCAATACCCTCCATGGGCGGGCGCTGCCCATCGCCAGCGGTCTTAAAATGGCACGGCCGGAGATGACCGTCATCGTGGCCAGCGGCGACGGCGACTGCGCCGCCATCGGAGGCAATCATCTCATCCATGCGGCACGCCGCAATATCGATCTGACCTTAGTGGTCTTTAACAACAGCATTTACGGTATGACCGGCGGTCAGTATTCCCCTCTGACCCCGGTGGGGAGCCGCGCCACCACCGCGCCCTATCTCACGATGGAACCGACCTTCGATCTCCTTGAGTTAGCCCGCGCCGCCGGCGCTACCTTTACCGCTCGGGCGACGACGTACCATGCGCCCCTTTTGGAGAAGGTCATCGAACAGGGGATCCGGCACAAGGGATTCAGCGTCATTGAGGCCGTGGCTGCCTGCCCGACGAACTTCGGCCGCCAGAACAAGATTGGCGCCCCGGCGGCCATGATGGAATGGCAGAAGGAACGCGGCGTCATGAAAGCGGCTTGGGAGAAACTCTCTCCCGAGGCGCGGCAGGGGAAATTCCCCATCGGCGTCCTTTCGGAGCGAAACGACGTCATGGAATACACCGCCGCTTACGAGGAAATCCTGCAGCGGGCGAAGGGCGGTGCCGCGGGATGAAAGAAACCTTTCGCTTTTCCGGTACCGGCGGGCAGGGGCTCATCACCGCCGGGATCATCTTGGCCGAGGCGGCGCTCTTAGACGGCAAGATGGCCATTCAGTCTCAATCCTATGGCCCCGAGGCGCGGGGCGGCGCGTCTAAAGCCGAGGTCATCCTCTCCGATGCCCCCATCCATTTCAGCCGCGTCACGAAGCCTCAGACCCTCCTTCTCATGAGTCAGGAGGCGGCGGATAAATTCGCTTATGACGCCGCGCCCAACAGCCTCGTCATCACCGACAGCCTCTTCGTCGACCGCGTGGAAGATCGCGGCGCCCGCCGCGTCGATCTCCCCATCACCCACACCGCCGTTGAAACCTGTGGCAAGCCCCTCTTCGCCAATATCGTCGCCTTGGGCGTCGTGGCCGGGCTTACCCATTGCGTCACCGCTGCCTCCTTGGAGCGGGCCGTCTTAGACCGCGTTCCTAAAGGCACGGAAGAAGCCAACAAAAAAGCCCTCCAAGCCGGCTATAAGTTAGCGCAGGGGGCGTAACAAAAAGGGAGGCTGCTGCCAAGAATTTTTTGGCAGCAGCCTTCCTTTTTTGTGTGTGGAGTCACTTCAGCACCATGCGGATCGGTGGCAGGGAGAATGCTTTTTTTGACCGTTCATTCGTGCAAATAAATCTTGATGTCCAATTTCAGCCAGTTTCCCTGCCACTCCTTGGCGTCGATCTTTCCAAAGAGCAGTTTGCCGGCGTCCATCAGGCGCGAGAAAATGAGATTGTCTTTTTTCGGGACGTATCCGAGTTTCACGCCGTCGCTGTTTTTGATGACGATGGCTCTTTTGTCGTAGGTATTTTCCGGTTCGCGAAAGAAGGTCAGTTTGTCCCCGATGGAAAGATGAGGGGCCAGTTCGTCGATGCCTTCAATGTAGTTCGTTCCCGCCACATAAGTGGCAAAAAGGAAAATGTCCTTCTCAAAGGGCATCGGCAGGGAGATGTCGTCGCCTTTGCCATGCAGGAGATGAACGAGATTCGTGTCTTTCGGTGTTATTAACTCTTTCATACGGCTTCATCCCACCATTTCGGCAATTTTTTCTTGGTAATGTTTGGCCATATCTTGGTATTGGCCGATGATAGAGGTCAATTCCTGTTTCTTTTTTTCCACTTGCTGCGGGTCGGAAAGAAATTTTTTCATGGTATAGGGAAATTTCGATTTTATAGCGGCGATGTCCTCGTGGATGGCGGTCAGCATGTTTTTTAGCCATTCCTTCTCGCGGTACAGTGCCGCCGCAGCATTTTCCCGATTGTCTGGCAGGGGCGGTTCCTCGCTCATGGCGCGAATGAGCCGGAGCGTGTTCAAATCCCCGTCTTGGTAGGCTTGGACAGCGTTTTGAAAAAGCTGTTTTTGGGCATCGGTCAAATCCGGGTGCAGATCGGGGTGAAGGGTCTTTACGATGGCGCGGTAAAGTTTCTTGCACTCTGCCGTTTCCTCGTTTGTCAGGAATGGGCTGTGGCTGCGCTCTATTGCCTGATTCATCTTTTCCATCTGCTCGTTGAGTTTCCGCTGATATTCATCGAACTCCGCATCCAGCGCGTGCTCGATTTGGGACAGAACGACCTTTTCCTGCCGATTGCGCTTGGCCTGTATCATCTCGATTTTTCGCTTCAGCCGGAGCGTCAGGCACTGCGCTTCATAGGCTTTGTATTCCAAAGCGCCCACCGCCAGCATGTAGGCCGTTTCCAGATTGCGGCACTCCACGAACCGCAGTTGATCCCGTTCCAGCACCAGCAGGGAAATTTCCGTGCGGAGCTTTTCGACACCGCGCTTGAGGGCTTCATATTCAGGGAGTAAAATGACGTTGCTCCC
This sequence comes from uncultured Schwartzia sp., assembly GCA_905372875.1. Classification (GTDB taxonomy): domain Bacteria; phylum Bacillota; class Negativicutes; order Selenomonadales; family Selenomonadaceae; genus CAJPQU01. The sequence continues at coordinate 6,167 of CAJPQU010000118.1, forward strand.
GAGGCGGCGTGTATTTTCATCCGGTGCAGCCATGCGGTTCGTCTTCTTTCCTTTGTCTATATTTTACAGAATTTTCCGGGTTATAAAAACGGGGCGGCTCCAGGAAGGTCAATCCT
>CAJPQU010000119.1 GCA_905372875.1 uncultured Schwartzia sp.
CTCTCCGTGGCGCGGGAACGGGAATTAGGCACCTTTGATCAGCTTCTGGTCACGCCGCTTTCGCCCACCGAGATCCTCATCGGGAAAGCGTTGCCGCCCACCCTCATCGGCCTTTTCCAGAGCACGGCGCTTCTCATCATCGCCCGCTTTTGGTTCGACATCCCCTTTGCCGGCTCGCTGCCCCTTTTTTATTTCGCTCTGCTCATCTTCGTCCTCAGCTCCACCGGCATCGGCCTCACCATCTCCGCTATTGCTGACAACATGCAACAGGTCTTAGTTTACGTTTTTGTCCTCATTCTCCCGCTGGCCCTTCTCTCCGGCATCGTTACCCCCATCCGCAACATGCCGGAGGCTCTTCAGATCCTTACTTACGCCGATCCGCTGCGCTTCGCGGTCGAATGTGTCCGCCGCATTTACCTGGAAGGGGCCGGCTTTTACGACATCGCCCCCAACTTCATCCCCATGCTCGCCGTTGCCGCCGTCACGCTTCCCTTGGCTGGCTGGCTCTTTCGCCATAAAACCACGTGAGGAAAACACACGTCTTGGGGCGGGGCGAGGGGGTACCGCCTGACGATGTCATTGCCTTGACACGGACAGACCAAATCATAGCGGTCCAGGCGTGTGTCCCTACAGGCGCAGGTTTACAGACCTTGGGGAGTATGGTATACTATCCTCTGTTCAAAAGGAGAGGTGTCCGAGTGGTCGAAGGTGCTTGACTCGAAATCAAGTGTACAGCAATGTACCGTGGGTTCGAATCCCACCCTCTCCGCCAGAAATGATAAGGCTTCCGAGGATTTTCCTCGGAAGCCTTTTACACAATAAAAAAGCCCGCGCCAATTTTTGGCGCGGGCTTTTTTATTGTTTTTGTTACATCAGGCACTGGGAGATCATCCAGACCGCTTTGCGATAGGTGGCGATGAAGTCGTCCATCTTGGCGGAGATGAGGTAATTGTCGGCCTTATCGGCGTCAGCTTTGAGTTCCTCCGCGTTCTTTAAGAGGTACTTAAAGTCTTTCAGGATGTCGGAGAAGACGGCGTTCACGTCCGTGTAGTCCCCCGAGGTCTCTTTAATCTTCGTCAGGGCCGTAAACTCCGCGACGCGGGATACGGGCTTAAAGCCGCTCATCAGGGACGTCTCAGCCACTTCATCGATCTGCTCGTTGATGGCGTCGTAGTATTCTTCCAGCTTGGCATGCGCCTGGAAGAAGGCGCTCCCCTTCACATACCAGTGATAGCTCTGCAGCTTGTGGTAGAAGACCACCAGATCCGACAGCAATACGTTCATTTTCTTTTCCATAATACATTCCTCGCTTTCTTTGTCAGAGATTATCTATTTTTTGTGAACCTCTCGGAAGTTTCCCTCCGGGATTGACTATGGTTGTATTATATGCTATAAAATAAGGGAAATATAGTATTATATTGCCGAAAAATAATATTATTTAATTTTTTGGAGAGAAATGAGGAAAATTTATGCGAGGCAGAGAAAAAGCGCTTCAGATCGAGAAGTACACCTTTGGAGACATTCCGGCGGTGTTTGAGCACAAGGTGGTGAAGTCATCCCCCACGGGGCAGGAGATTGCTCATTGGCACAGTCAGGTAGAGCTGATCCGCGTGCTGGACGGGCACATTCACTGCCACGTGAATCATTCCGATTTCCGCCTGGGGCCGGGGGAGTTCTGCTTTATTAATTTAGGGCAGCTTCATCGCGTGTACAATACGGAAGAGAGGCCCTGCGAATTGGAGGTTTTAGGGGTGAGCCCGGAGCTTTTGTCACAGAATAAGAAGGTTTTCGATGCTTACATTTCGCCGGTCATCAGCGACGGCTCCTTCACGCACGTTCGCGTGGGGGGGAAAAACGGCTTTGCGAAGGTGATTGAGCGGATGATGGAGGAGCTTTGCGGCATCGCCAAAGAAAAGCCCCCCGGCTTTGAACTGGAGGCGGTGGGGGTGATCTACCTCATCTTTCGGCGGCTGTACATGCTCTATTCGGCTCCTCGAGAGCCGCATCCTCTGGATAACGATGTTTCTCTTCAGCGGCGCATGACGGCCTTCATCTACGAGCATTACAGCGAGAAGCTCACCTTGGAGGACATCGCTCGGGCGGGGGTGGTCAGCCCTTCGAAATGCACGGCGCTTTTCCGGAAATATACCCAGAAATCGCCGGTGAATTTTCTCATCAGCTACCGCTTGGAGATGGGGAGCCGCCTCCTCGCGGAAACGGCGAAGCCTATTTCAGAAATCTCCCAGGACTGCGGCTTTTCCCAGCAGAGTTATTTCAATCGCATGTTCCTGCGGGAATTTGGCTGCACCCCGCGGGAATGGAGAAAGAGGGCCGGATGAGGCGGTAATTTCAGGGAAGTTTAAGAATTTTCTCAGACGGCGGAGGCAGGAATTTTGACACTGGGGACGAAAGCGTTATATATGGATAGAGAGAAAGAGCGGGAATTAGGTGCTGAGGTTGTTGACGGCGAAGGAGGAAGGCGCAACCATGGGTACGGGATATAAAATCTTTTCGGCACTGTTAGGGATTGCCATGATCATTGGCGGAATTTACTGTCTCATGATGCCGGAGATGCCTTTTCTGGCGCTCGGCTGGATCGTGGCGGTCAGTATGATCGTTGACGGAGTGGTGAACATCGCTACGTGGAGTGTTCGAAGGAAGCTGGGATTTGCCGACGGTTGGACACTGCTGGGAGCGGTGTTCTCCCTGGGTTTCGGGGGCCTTTTGATTGCCAGCGAAACAATGCAGTTGGCTGTAGATATTGTGATTGCTTATATGGCGGCGGTTTGGATCCTTTGGATCGGGATATTGCGCATGGCGCGCGCGGCCCAGCTGCGCCATATTCATAATCAGTTGATTGCCAGTGGGATCGCAAAACATTGGTGGCTCGTCATGCTTACCGGGATCCTGCTGATTGTGGTGGGGATTTTCAGTCTTATCAATCCGGGCATCATGGGCATTACCATCGGGCTCCTGATCGGCATTGATATTCTGTTTGTCGGGATCAATGCGATCGTCGTCAGCTGCATCGCGTAAACGTATGGCATTCGCTCTTTTCGTGTAAAAAAACAGGGTCCCTCCGCCAATGGAGGGGCCCTGTTTTTACGTTAAAGAATGGCAGGGGATCCCTTGCGGCACATAGGCAGGGGGCGAACGGGGTGCCCGTGGTTTCCCTTCTGCATGTGGCCGCATGTTCAGGCAAATTTTATTTTGGGTTGTACAATGGACAGCGACGGAAAATGGCCCGATGTGACGGACAGGGATCGAGCGAAGGAGAGGGCGTTATGGGCGGATATCTTGATGGCTTATGATTCAAGCCGGGGAGAGAATTATGTGAACAGATAGTGAAAATCCCGCCCGGGGCAATCCCGAGACGGTGGCCGAATTTATCCCAATTATGAAAAAATCAATCACATCTTCTTGATTTTTGCCTCTTGTTGAGTATAATTATCAGTAAGAGGTTTATTTTTTTGCAGACAGGAGTGATGGCTATGGAGTACAGAATGGAACATGATTCTTTGGGCGAGGTGCGGGTGCCGGCAGATAAGCTCTGGGGGGCGCAGACCCAGCGCAGCCACGAGAATTTTCCCATCGGCACGGAGAAAATTCCCCCGGAGGTCATTCGAGCCTTTGCAATCCTCAAAAAAGGTGCGGCCTTCGCCAATAAGAATTTGGGCAAATTGGACGAAGAACGCCAGGCCCTCATTGCCAAGGTGTGCGACGAGATCCTGGCGGGTTCGCTGGACGATCAGTTCCCGTTGTCCGTGTGGCAGACGGGCAGCGGCACCCAGTCAAACATGAATGTCAATGAAGTCATCGCCAATCGGGGGAATCAGTTGGCGGGGAAGGCTCTGCTTCATCCGAATGATCACTGCAACATGTCCCAGAGTTCCAACGATACTTTCCCTACGGCCATGCACATCGCCGCCGCCGTCGCCATTGTGGACGATCTTCTCCCTGCCATCGACGCGCTGGCGGCGACTTTTGGCGACCTGATGAAGGAGAACGAGGGCATCGTCAAGACGGGCCGGACGCACCTTCAGGATGCGGTGCCCATCTCTTTTTCACAGGAGATCAGCGGCTGGAAAAGCATGCTGGAAGAATCGCGGAGCATGATCGAAGCGAGCCTGCCGTATCTGAAAAAGCTGGCCTTGGGCGGCACGGCGGTGGGCACCGGCCTCAACGCGCCGAAGGGGTTTGCCGAGGAAGCGGCGCGCATCATCGGCGAACTCACGGGCCTTGATTTCATCACCGCGCCGAATAAATTCCACGCCCTTACCAGCAAGGATGAAATGGTCTTCGCGCACGGGGCCCTCAAAGGGCTGGCGGCGAACATGATGAAGATCGCCAACGACATCCGCTGGCTGGGAAGCGGCCCTCGCTGCGGGCTGGGCGAGATCTTCATTCCCGCCAACGAGCCGGGCAGCTCCATCATGCCGGGCAAGGTCAATCCCACCCAGTGCGAATCCGTCACCATGGTGGCGGTGCAGGTGATGGCCAACGACACCGCCGTGGGCATCGCGGCCTCTCAGGGGAATTTTGAGCTGAACGTCTTCATGCCCGTCATCATCCACGCTTTTCTCCAGTCGGTGCGGCTTTTGGCCGACTCGCTGCGCTCCTTTAACAAGCGCTGCGTGAAAGGGATCAAGGCGAACAAGGAAAAAATGCACGAAAATCTCCACCGCTCTCTCATGCTGGTCACGGCGTTGAATCCGGTGATCGGCTACGAACACGCCGCCAAGACGGCCCAGAAAGCCTACAAGGAGAATATTTCCCTCAAGGAAGCCTGCGTCGGCCTCGGCTACCTTACGCCGGAAAAATTTGACGAGGTATTCCATCCCGAGGAAATGATCTGAAGGCGTTCCGCCTTGAAAGCTGTCTTTCGTTTTCGAGGCGGCAGCAAAATCGCTGGTCGTCTAACGAACGTTTGCGGTAAAGGAATATCGATATAAAAGGGCCCTCGCCGCATGGAACCTGGCAGTTCCGGCGGCGAGGGCCGTATATTTTGCGTTAGAAAGGATATTCATAAAAAGCGGACGTTACACGCCCGGGGCAAACAGCGCGGGGACGAGAAATCTCTTTAGGGGCCGTACAGGATAGCGGCGATGGAGTCGTCAATGAGCCAGGGGTATTGCCAGTGCAGGTCGGAAACGAAGCGCTGCCAGTAGCGTTTCACATGGTGCAGGGCCAGCGTGTCGACGTAAAAGAGCAGGGGAATAAAGACGGGACTGCCGATATTATCGACGATGCGCAGGCAGTAGGAATCTGCCGATACGAGCTGCACGCAGAAATTGCCGGGTTCCATGTTGCTGGTGATGATCTTTTCCCGAAACAAAAAGTAGCGAAAGGTGACCATGCCGGCGATCACCGCGTTGCGGTCGATCTGCGGCAAAGAACGGAGCCGGTCGATATGGTCCTGAAAGGTCAAACTGTCGTGCCCGTCAAAATCGCGAATGCGTTCAAAGACATAACCGATGCCGCCGCCGGTCAGGGGACAGGCGCCGTAATACTCTGTCAGGAGCGTGGACGTGAGGCCGCGCTTTTCTCGGCTCCGACGGTAGCGCAGCTCTTTTTGCCAGTCTTTATCTTCTGCTCCGTAGTGGAGAACCTTCACGCAGCGGGATTCGTCCCGCGGATGGACGTAGACTTTTTTATGACCGCCGGCGCCGATGAGAAGATCGGCGGTAAGCGTCAGCGGCGGGCCGGTGACGGTCTCGTGGAGCGTCTGATTCCACATCATAGTGTCTCCTCTTACACATCATGGTGCCCCTTCAGCAAATTCTTATCGGTAGTTTTCTTTTATTATACCAGATAGGCACATGAAATATAAGCGGAGGTAAATTAATTTATTGTGAAATCTTATCATTAGATCAGAGGTTTTTCCTGAGGAAGGCATTTGCCAGCCCGCTGTCTGCCTTCTCGGGCCGGCGGTGGCGATCTCTGCAAATTTTACGGGGCCTGCATGGGATTTGTTGATGAAGCAATGGGGCTGTGAGAGGGTAAAGGCGTCCTCTTACTGCTCTATCGATAACTATCTGGAGGCCTGTACGCGGCTTGGCAAAAGCCCGGACAAAGAATATAAAGGTAGTTTGAACCTTTGCTTTCCTCGAGAGCTTTTTCGCCGGCGGGCGTGTTTGTCTTCACCCGCGAAGGAGCAGGATGAGGCCGCCTAAGAGGGGGATGGCGATCATGATGCGGCGGAGGATGGGGAGGGGGATGAGG
>CAJPQU010000120.1 GCA_905372875.1 uncultured Schwartzia sp.
CTCCTTCACCGTCGTCGGCGCTTCTATTCGCCGTCCGTCCTTCATGACCAAGCGCTGGAGCTTTCGCGCCGTACAGTTTTCGAAATGGCGCACCTTCCACGGCCGATCCGTATCAATGAACTCATCCGGATGATCCAGATCGATGCTCTCCCCCTTCTTGGCAATAAGCTCGGCCACGGCCCGGCCACTGGCGTCATAAATGCGATAGACTTCCTTGAGTCCCGGATCCGTCACCTTTTCGATGACCTCGGAAACCTTAATCCGCGGCTCCATGATCCCAGCCTCTTCCACGGCGCACATCTTATAGACCGCGCCGAAGATCGGATCCGTCTTCGACGTGATCATTCGTTCGCCGACCCCGAAAGCATCCACTTTGCCGCCCTGACTCAAGATCGACGTGATCGTATATTCGTCGAGGCTGTTGGAAATGACGATCTTCGCATCGGCAAATCCTGCCTGATCAAGGCGGCAGCGGGCTGTCTTCGTCAAGTAGGCCAAGTCGCCGCTGTCAATGCGGATACCATAATTTTTCGAATGAACCTCCCTGTCCCGCATCTCCCGAAAAACCTGGATGGCGTTGGGAAGCCCGGATTTTAAAACATCATAAGTATCCGCCAAAAGGATACAATTATCCGGATAAATGGCGGCAAACCGACGAAATGCCTCCAGCTCATCTTTATAGTACATGACCCAACTGTGCGCCATCGTCCCACTCACCGGAATATCAAAATACTGCCCGGCGGCCACCGTCGCTGTCCCGGAAACTCCTCCGATGTAGGCAGCCCGCGCACCGTAGACTGCTGCGTCGTTATTGTGCGCCCGCCGTGCCCCGAAATCAGCCACCGCCTGTCCCGCTGCCGCCCGCACAATGCGCCGCGCCTTCGTGGCGATAAGCGACTGGTGATTGATCTGCGCCAACACCTCCGTCTCAATGAGCTGCGCCTCAATGAGATCTGCCACCACCGTCAGAATCGGCTCTCGAGGATACATCACCGTTCCCTCGGGAAATGCGTACACGTCCCCCGTGAAGCGGAAATTCGCCAAATACGAAAGAAATCCTTCGTCGAAGAGGCCCAAATCTCGCAGATAGGCGATATCCTCCGGCTCAAAGTGCATATCTTCCAAATAGGTCAAAACCTGTTCCAGCCCGGCGAAAATGGAAAACCCGCCTCCCTCCGGATTCTTGCGGAAGAAAACGTCGAACGCTACCTTAGGCTGCGTATCCTGCTGTAAGAAATAACCGTTCGCCATCGTCAGCTCGTAGAGATCCATCACCATGCTGATATTACGATGTCTGCCATGCTGCGCCATCGCCTATCCCCTCCTCTGTCTCTCGCTCCGGCCGCATGTTCCTGGAGCCTTTTCAAGATTATCCCTACGATACCCCCTGTTTTCTCTCCTGTCAAGCAGAAAACAATCGCTCACAGGCCCCGCCTGACGAAAAGCCCGTCCCCCATAGGGAACGGGCTTTCCCGATCGCGGCCCACATCCGCCTTCGTCTGAAGGCAGCGTTCACCGTATCGCTCCTCGAAGATCTGCCACTTCCGCGGCATGTTTATCAAAATAATGGGCAACGAAAGAACAGACCGGACGCAGTCGCAAATGTTCCGCCCGCGCGTCGGCCATCGCCTCGGCTAAAAGCCGCAGGCCGACGCCCTGTCCGCCGAAAGCCTCCTCTACCTTCGTATGGTCAAGGCTGCGCTCTTCGGGAGTGATCTGCCGCCACGTCATATACCCGGCCAGCGTCCCCGCCGCGTCCCACGCTCGATACACCCCGCCGTCTTCATTCTCCTCGCAGGTCACACGAAATTCCGCCATCTTCTGCCTCCAATCTCACAGCAGACTATCCTTATGGTCGAGGATCTCCCGCCCCGGCGCACAGGCCGGGCAGTCGCAGTATTTCCCTCCCGCCGCCTTCACTTCCCTCATGTGCTGCGCCATTTCCGCCGCTTTCTCGGCGCCGAAAAGCTTCTGCCCTTCCGGCGATGCAAAGAACGCCAATACCTGATCGACCTCCAGCACATCCGCCTGAAGCTCGGCAATGAGCTTCTGTGACGCGGCCTTCTCCCGCTCCGTGCCGAAGGCCGCCAACCATTCCACGCCTACTGCCTTAAGTTCCGGGCAGCAGCTCGGTGACGCCACCACAGCCTGGACCTTCTCCTTAATCGCTTGCTTATCCATATTTACCACCCTTTCCTCCGCCGACTGGCAGGACTTTCCTTTTTTTCCGCTATTCCTGTTTTTATTATAGCGCTTTCTGTTTCGTTCAGCCAACAGGATCGGGAAATATTCAACTCCACCGCCCTTAATTACACTTATAGTAAATGATGGTAGACTTTTTCTTAATCTTATAGCGTTTGGGAAACGCCTCCACAAACTGTGCCAACTTCTTAAACCCGTAGCTGCGAACGTCAAAGTCCGGCTTAACCCGCTTGATATACTGTCCCGCCACCCCCAGCTGGGTAAAGCCGCCGTCGTCGGCATACTGCTCCGACGCGATGCGAAGGAGGCGGTGAATCACCTTGACGTCAGAAGCCGTTCCCTCGTCTGCCGCCCGTTCTGCCGGCTTTTCCGGCGCTTCATCGGCGGCGGGGGGATCGTCGTCCTTCTCCACCCCCACATTTTCTAAAATGATAAAGGTATCGCAGCTATTGCGGAACGCCTCCGGCGTCGTCTTCTTCCCCACGCCCATGACGTAGACCCCCGACTCCCGCAAGTGGATGGCCAAGGGCGTATAGTCGCTGTCGCTGGACACCAACACAAAGGCGTCGTAAAGATTGCGGTGGAGAAGCGTCACCGCATCGATGACCAAAGCGATATCCGTGGCGTTCTTTCCCACGGTATAATCAAACTGCTGCTCCGCCTTAATGGCCAGCCGCTTTAATTCCGCCTCCCAGTTCTTCAGCCCCTCCTTGCGCCAGTTTCCATAGGCTCGCTTCGTCACAATGCGCCCGTGGGTGGACACCTCCTGCAAAAGGGGTTCCAGCTTACTAAGCTGCGTATTATCCGCGTCGATCAAAACTGCCATTTTCTCCAAAGACTCCACGCTCGTCACCTCATCCTGTCCTCTGTCCGCTCTATCGGATACTATTCGCGAAAGCAACGGAAATCCCTGCCAATCCCCAAAATGAAGACAAAAAAAGCAGGAGCCGTCCCCCCGCCAAGGGATTGGCTCCTGTTTTTTTGTTGCGCTTCTCTTACCGCTTCATCTGAATCAACGTCTCCAACATCTCATCGGACACGGTGATGGTCTTAGAATTAGCCTGGAACCCGCGCTGGGTGATGATCATATCCGTGAACTCGTTCGCCACATCCACGTTCGACATCTCCAAAGCCGAGGGCGTAATTGTCGCGCCGATATTAGTAGCCGTATTCGGTGCTCCCGACCTACCGGCGTTATTGGAATCCTCATAAAGACTGTTGCCTATCTTATTCAAACCACCGGGATTTGTAAAGCGTTGGAGAGCAACCTGCGCTTCCGTTTTTCTCATCCCGTTCGTATACGTACCGGTAATCGTTCCTGTTTTATCAATGGATACACTACTTAATGTACCAGAAGCGTTACCGTCAGCCTTACCAGCGATGGTATTGCTTCCGGCATACTGCGTCAAAGCGCTGTAATCCAAACTGACCGTCTGCGGCGAACCGGATCCGTTCGTCATGGTCAACGTCGGCAAGCTGGAACCCGTACTGTATTTTCCATTGACATCAAAGGTCACGGTGGCTACCGGCATGGTGACCGTGGTCACCTTGCCGTCTTTCCCCGTGATGGTCTGGGTACTCTCATGCCCAGCGACAGAATGGCTCGTATCTAAGGAAACTGCCCAAGTGCTGATGGTATTGCCCAGTGCGTCTTTCGTGACCCCCGTCTTGGTAAAATATACAGCCACATCATGCTTTGCCCCTAAGGAATCGTATATTGTTAAGGTTGTCACAAGGGGCAGGCTGTGTCCTTTCTCGTATCGTCCCGAAGTCTGGGTCACCGTTCCCCCATCGCTCAATTTCAGCGTAACGGGATTCGCCGCCGAGGCTTCCGTACTCTCGTGGGTTTTAACCGCTTTCACCGTCACATTTTCTGTCTTGGTGTTGCTAAAGGAAGTAATCGTCGAAGTTTCCGTTATCTTGTCGATTCTCTTTACATAGCTGAACCCTTGGATTTGGACAACCGTAGGCACACCGTTCTTGATCAGTGTATAATTATCGCCCACTTTATAGTGCAGCCCCGTAGTCGTGTCCTCCACGGTGGATCCATCCGAAAGATAGAGTTTTACCCCATTCGCCGCCGTAGCCGCTTCCGAGATTGTTCCCGCAGCCACTTCCTTCTCCGTCTCATATCGTCCCCCCACGGCGTAAGGGCCGCCTGAAGTCAATTCCACGCCGCTCCCATCAGCAAATTCTAGGTTTACTTTATTATTCGGCGTTGGGGTCGCTGTATAGCCCGACGTCGTCGTTACATGGGAAGCAATACCGCCCACCTTAACCTCCGTTCCATTCCCACCACCTTTTTGTAAAACATCTATCGCAGTAATCGTGATCTCTCGTTTGGCATCTATTACGTTGGACGTATGAGATACAGAGGTAACGGGATCAATATAGGTGTAGGTATCCGTTCCCACGCGATAGGATGAACCATCATTGACGATATGTGTCGTCCCGTCTGCCAGCGTCAGCTCAATCGGCGCGTCCGGTGTCCCTGTCACCAGCGTGCCGGGTGTGCTGCTGCCTACAAAGCATTTTCCCCCTACCGTGGCCGTTTGTCCTACGGTAAGCTGTACTTTCGTCTTTCCATCGGTTACAAATACATCTTGTGACGCAGATGCCGTAGCGGTGTCTCCAGTTGTCGCCGTCGTATACCCATAACTCCAATTCGGATCCACGGTTGATGGCGTCGCTGTCTGCCCACTGGCTAAGGTAGCAGTCACCGGCGAATTATCGCTGGACACGGTAATAGTTTCCCCGTTACAGTGTGGGTCTCCGGCGTTTGATACGGATAGGTATCCCCTACGGCGTAGGAACCGCTTGTTACCGTTACTGCCCGGCCATTACTGAGAGTGAGCACCGTTTCTGTCTTAGTCGTCCCCCCTGATATACTCGTGATCGTCGCTATCTCAGAATTAAGATTATTGGAATACTTGGCGGCCACAGAAGCCTTGGCGGCCATTGATTTTCCTGACGGAATCGTAATGTTTCCTACGTTACTTCCTGTATCGAGGGTCCCACTTTCGTTCGCCATCCAGCCTTGTACATAGTATCCCGTGCCCGATTGAACATAATTCCCATCGGCATCAAACTCGAACGCCCCATTACGGGTATACGCGGTACCAGATCCTGTATTCAGCATGAAGAGAGAATTCGGACTGGAAAGGCAGAGATCCGTATTGCGGCCCGTCGATTGCACGCTGCCATTAGTGAACAGCATATCAATACTGGAAACGGCAGATCCAAGGCCGATCTGTTTAGGATTCGTGCCGCCAATATTGTTATTGGGAGCCGACGCCCCCGTCAGTGTCTGGCTGATCATGTCAGCGAAGTTCACCCGGCTGGACTTAAAGCCGGTGGTGTTGACGTTAGAAATATTGTTGCCGATGACGTCCATACGCGTCTGGTGGTTTTTTAACCCGGATACGCCGGAAAATAAAGAACGCATCATGATAGAACACTTCTCCTTTACAAGGCGCGGCTCAGAGAATGGCCACGCAGTCGATATCAGTGAAAAAACGGCCCGGGATACTGTCCTCCCCAATGGCGGTGACCACCGTCCTATTCTGGACGCTGACCACCATGGCTAAGTTATCCCGAAAATAAATCAGTGCTTCTTTTCGATCCTTCCGGCGCAATCGGTCGATGATTTCGACCAGATTCCGCATATCCTGCATCGTGAGATTTTTCCCGCAGCGATGAAAGCATTCTTCCGCATTGCGCGAAAAGCGCACGCCCCGCTTGCCGTCCACGCTGATAAAGACCGGCTGCTGCCCAGACGTCCCTTCTGGATCCGTCAGTGCCACATCCCCTTTCGGCCGGAGATTTCTCACGTCTGTTTCCGTCAAAACCTGTCCCTCCTTTACCCCATGATCTTCTGTCTTTCCTCCTCTTCGCTTGCGTAAATTTTAACATACTTATGTTATACTATAT
>CAJPQU010000121.1 GCA_905372875.1 uncultured Schwartzia sp.
TCGAGGTAGCCCCTGTCTTTTTTCCCAAAGGACTGCCGGTCACAGAACAACCGCGGGAAATCCTTAAAGTGGTGGGATTGATTGCTGGACGGCGACAGCCGCTGGGATGGAGTCAAGGGAAGGAATCCGTGGATTTTTATGACGCAAAAGGAATCATCGAACAGCTTTTTGCAGTCCTACACCTGAAAAATTATACGGTGGAGCCGGGGCATCATTTTGCGCTTCATCCGGGAAAGACGGCGGCTTTTAAGAAAGGACGGGAAACTCTCGCCATCGTAGGAGAAGTGCATCCAGCGGTAGCAGCAGCTTTCGGTACCACCAAGGCCATGTACGTTTTTGAGATGGATATAGGCACGTTGATGCAGTACACCAATGGAAAATTTTCTTATCAACCGCTTCCGAAATATCCAGCCATCACTCGAGATTTAGCGATGTTGGTGGAAGATTCAGTTGCGGCAGCGGACATCGAACGAATCATAAAAAAGAATGCCGGTCCCCATCTCCAAGAGCTCAGTCTCTTTGATGTCTATACCGGTCGCCCGGTGGCAGAGGGAAAAAAGAGTTTGGCTTTCGCTCTGCACTTTCAATCCAATGATAGAACGTTGACGGATGATGAGATTGATGAAGCCATCGGTAAAGTGGTAGCGGCCGTAGTAGAAAACTTTAAAGCCGAATTGAGAACGTAAAAGGGAAGTAGCGGTCAGCTTCTGAAAAAGAGGCATTGACCGCTGTTTTTTGGTATGAACTTATGATAAACTAAAAGCGGAAATGGATCTATCAATTGGGGCCGGATCAGACGCCGGAGAAAGATGTGGTGGAATTCGTGGACAACAAGATCGTCGTGGATATTTTCGGTGAACAGTATCCCCTGAAGACGGATGCTGATGCTGCCTATGTCAAACAATTGGCGGCTCTCGTGGATTCACAGATGAAACGTGTCGCTCAGAGCACGAAAAGCCTGTCGGGAATGCGCATCGGGATATTGGCGGCACTCCAGATTGCCGATCACTATTTGCAAATGAAGAAAGACTACGAAGAGCTCGTTGCACTCATCAATGAGAAAAAGTAACGGTGAATGGGAATGATATCCTTTTCGTTTTGTGAAAATCGATGCTACGGTTAGCATTGCTGAATAAAAAAAATCATGTTATAGTAAAAAAAGACAGGTTGATGAGCGGGAGGGTTCCATGTTTAATTTCCAGAACAAGAACAATGAGTTTTTTGATCTTTTTGTGGAAAGCGCGCGGTATTTCTACCAAGGGGCGCTTATCATGGACGAGGTCATGCAGGATCCCGGGATAGCGGTAGCTAAAATGAAGGAAATCATTGATTTAGAACATGAGGCGGATGCTGTCAACGACAAGATTATCGATCGTCTGAATCAAACGTTCATTACGCCCATTGATCGGGAAGATATCTTTTCCTTAGTAAACGGATTGGATGATGGTGTCGATTTTTTGCAGGGGACGCTCCAGCGAATCGTGATTTATCGAACGGGACCGGCAAAAGAAGGCGCAATCTCCTTAACGAAATTGCTTTTGGAATCCACAGAAGAGCTTATCAAAGCCTTTTCTCTATTGAAAGACATTAAGAAGAACCGCGTGCAAATCCTAGAGTCAACCCATAAGATAGGAAAATTAGAGAGTGAAGGAGATCGGGTCTACCGCCATGAGATTGCCTATTTGTTCGACAACGTAAAAGACCCCATTGAACTCATCAAGTGGAAAGATATCTTGGAAAATTTGGAGGAGACCCTTGATCACTGCGAAGATGTGTCAGATATGATTCGCGGCGTGGTGATGAAATATGCCTGATCTTCATTTCTTGATATTCACTGTGATCGTGCTGGCACTGGTATTTGACTTTATTAACGGCTTCCATGATACAGCGAACGCCATTGCTACGTCGGTGTCCACTCGAGCCATTTCCCCGAACGATGCCATTTTGATGGCCGCTGTGCTCAATTTTCTTGGTGCCATGTACAGTACGGGGGTTGCTAAAACCATCGGGGCTGACATCGTACAGTCTGCCAACCATGTGAACGAACATGTTCTCATTGCCGCTCTGGCCGGCGCGGTAATCTGGAACATTCTGACTTGGTGGGTGGCGCTTCCCAGCAGCTCTTCTCATGCTTTAGTCGGCGGCGTAATAGGGGCTGTGCTGGTTTCCACCGGCATGGAAGGATTGAATTTTTGGGGGATTGGCAAGATCATTCTTTCTTTGGTGGCTTCGCCTCTCCTGGCCACTGCCTCGGGATGCGTGATCATGCGGGTCCTGTACGGGTTTTTTGGTCGATGTACACCTTATAACATCAATGATAAATTTAAAAAAATGCAGCTTGTTTCGGCTGCGACCATGGCTTTTTCCCACGGTTCCAACGATGCCCAGAAATCCATGGGCATCATTACCTTGGCCCTTTTGAGCGGTGGTTATATTGATGCCTTTGAGGTTCCTTTCTACGTGAAAGTGCTTGCGGCGGTGGCAATGGCATTGGGAACGGCCACCGGCGGTTGGCGTATCATCAAAACTATCGGTGCTGGAATTTTCAAATTGGAACCAATCAGCGGTTTTGCCGCTGATCTTAATTCGTCACTGGTTATTTTTTCGGCGACCCTCCTTCACCTTCCAGTGAGTACCACCCATGTGGTATCTGGCTCTATCATGGGCGTCGGGGTGGCAAAACGTATCCGTGCGGTTCGCTGGGGGGTCGCGCAGCAAATGCTCGTGGCATGGCTCTTGACGATTCCCTGCACAGCCCTCATGGGAGCTATCGTCTATCAGATCGTGCTGTGGATTTTCTGACTTTTCCCATACGAGAGAACGGAGCGGACGCTTATCACGTCCGCTTATTTATACGGCGTGCGATAGGGAAAAGATACGGTTAAACAAGGGGGATATTTTGATGATCACACGGGAAAACCACGCTTCTTATCCGCCCGATCGATTATTAACAGACATCCGGGATGAGTTTCAGCCGGGGGAGAAACGGCTCATCGTAGCCGCTGTTTTAGACGGATTAGAGACCGATCTGCAGACGCCGGTAGGGACGTATGACCATTTTGACTGGGTTTATCTGGATAGCGTATCAGGGGCACGCATTTATAGACAGTCGGTAGTGTTTCTTTTAGTGACAGCGGTAAAAGAGCTTTATCCAGAAGCGGAAGTTATCGTACGTTTCACTGCGAATAAGGGCTTATATTGTGATATCAACGGCTTCACTGCAATTACTCCGAGCATCGTCAGTAAAATCGGCGAACGCATGAAATCAATCGTGGCGGAGGACCGCCCTATTATAAAGAGGCATCTTCCACGTGAAGAGGCGGTAGCCCTTTTCAAACAGTCCCGCCAGATTGCCAAGGCCAATCTGATTGCGGCGATCCCACAGGAAACAGTAAGCATTTATTATTGCGGGATCGCGTATGACTATCTCTATAGCGCCATGCTGGATACTACCGGCGTTTTAGGGGAGTTCATCCTTGAACCCTGCGATGCGGGGGTGCTGCTCAGGACAGTGGAGCATGGTGTCATTCCCGTGCGGATTGAACAGCCCAAATTTCACCAGATTCTTACCGAATCCAAACGCTGGGCGGCGATTCTTCACTGTGACTATTTGCCTGACCTCAATCGGTACGTTCGGCAGGGGAAATCCGGCGAAATCGTCCGCGTTTCCGAGGCTCTCCACGAAAAGAAAATTGCTGAAATTGCTGATGAAATTAAAAAACATATACAGGAGCGCCGGATCGTCCTCATCGCCGGACCATCTTCTTCCGGTAAGACATCCTTTGCTCAGCGCCTTAAGGTGCAGCTTCGGGTCAATGGTTTGGAACCGGTGTCCATATCGTTAGATAATTATTTCGTGGATCGGGAAAGAACCCCCCTGACACCAGATGGAAAGTATAATTACGAAGCCCTTGATGCTCTGGACCTGCCGCTTTTCAATCGTCATTTGCTGGAACTTTTAGCGGGACATGAAATTCTGCTGCCCCGCTATGACTTTATTACCGGAAAACAAGAACTCAACGCCAGCGAGCCGGTGAGTATTGATCCCGTACAACCGATTATTTTGGAGGGGATTCACGCGCTGAATGAGACGCTGACGGCTGCGGTCCCCCGTGGGCAAAAATTCAAAATATACATCAGCGCTTTGACACAGCTCAATATGGATGCTCACAATCGCATTCACACCACGGACGCTCGCTTGCTCCGGCGTCTGGTACGGGATTATAAATACCGCGGAGCAAAAGCTTTGCGCACCTTGCGCATCTGGCCCATTGTCCGGCAAGGAGAGGAAACGAATATTTTTCCCTTTCAGGAAGATGCGGATGCTGTCTTCAATTCCGCATTGATCTATGAGTTGGCTGTTCTGAAAAAACATGCCATCCCTCTGCTGGCAGATGTTGAGGCGAAAGAGCCAGAGTATACTTCGGCTCAAGAGCTGTTGACTTTCCTTACCTATTTTGATTCCATTGACGAGGAAGACATCATCCCGAATAATTCCATTTTGAGAGAATTCATTGGCTCCTCCTGCTTTTTCGATCGCGCGGGGGATCTGAAAACATGAACCTTGCTGGTTGAGAAAACGAGGAAGTTTTTAATGACCGAACGGAATGCAACTTCAGGGAAAAAAATGTATATAGGCGTCTACGGATGCCAGATGAATCTTTCCGATGCAGAACGGATGGAAGGTCTCTTGCAAACCATCGGTTACCAAAAGACCGACGTGATAGAGGAGGCAGACCTTATTCTTCTCAATACCTGTTGTGTTCGAGAGACAGCGGAAGATAAGGTCTATGGGAAGATCGGTGAGATCAAGCACTTAAAACAGGCTAAAAGAAATCTGATCTTCGGGATCGTGGGCTGCATGGCGCAAAAAGAAGGTGCACACCTGATTCAACGGGCGCCTCACATCGATTTCGTTTTAGGTACCGATAAATTTCAGCGCTTGCTACCTGCGGTAACGGAAATAGAAGCTAAGCAGTCTCATCATATTGTTGATGTAGAATGGGAAGGGCTGGGTTTCACAGAAAGTCTGCCGGTGGCTCGGAGAGGACAGTTATCTGCCTGGATTCCCATTATGTTCGGCTGCAATAATTTCTGTACTTACTGTATCGTTCCCTATGTACGAGGCCGGGAACGCAGTCGCTATCCTGCAGACATCTTGGAAGAAATCCGTCAGGCGGCCCGAGATGGGTTTCGGGAAATCACCCTGTTGGGCCAAAATGTTAATTCGTACGGCAAGGATCATCGGCAGGCAGATTTCTCCGATCTTCTTAAGATGGCGGATGAAATTGAAGGGATCCAGCGGATACGTTACATGACCTCTCATCCTAAAGATCTAAGCCATAAGCTGATTGAAACAGTGCGCGACAGCCGCCATATTTGTGAACATTTTCACATTCCCGTGCAATACGGAAATGATCGCATTTTACAGGCCATGAACCGGGGCTATACAATAGAACGCTATCGGAGTTTGGTCCAGGAAATTCGTGAAACTCTTCCCGCTGCTTCGATTACCACTGATTTCATCGTGGGATTTCCTGGGGAACAAGAAGAAGACTTTGCGGCGCTTTTAGACTTCGTGAAGGAGATTCGCTATGACGCCGCATACACTTTTCTTTATTCCACACGCTCCGGTACGCCAGCAGCGGTCATGGATGGTCAGGTGACGAGCGAGGCAAAGAGAGAGCGCCTGCATCGTCTCATGGCTGTGCAAGATGAAATCAGCCGCGAGGTCAACGAATTCTATCGGGGACGTACTGTTGAAGTGATGGTTGAAGGTCCCAGCACGCATCGTCTCACCGTTTGGACAGGACGCACACGAACCAACAAAATTGTCCTCTGGGAACATCAAAACGAATGTCCCGGCGATATGGTATACATCAAGATTACGCATCCGCAGACATGGTTGTTGAAAGGGAGCCTGGTATCCGCGTAAACGCGTAACGTAAAATACGCCTATAAAAGCAGCGCTTCACTAAACGTATGCTTAATGAAGCGCTGCTTTTTTTATATTATAGTTTTTTTATTATCTTAAAAGTCTTGGTGGTCGTCGCCAAAACCATATTTTTCGATAACGTAATCGAGATCCTTGTCACCGCGACCGCTCAAGTTTACAAGGATGGATCCGG